>JAZUGF010000061.1:0-5517 GCA_045641065.1 Paludibacteraceae bacterium
TGTCCAACGGTAGAACACTGTTTCATCATCGTCAGTGACATCTACAGAATAAACGCTTGTACTATTAGGAGTACAGATCAAATCGTCTCCTAAAATTTTCTCAGGGTAAATTGGATCACAATCCTTACCTGTCACGGTAAATTCTTTAACACGAGTAAATTCCTGTACAGTTCCATCTGCCATAAAACCTTTTGACTTTACAATAACACGTCCGTAGATTTTACCAGTTCTTGTAACAGGAATTGTTGCCTTTCTATAATCATCACCTTTTCCATCGAATGCTCCTAATCCAACCGATGTCCAAGTACCTCTTTCATCTTTATACTCCCATTTATACTCTGCTTCACTATCAAATCCAGTTGCATATGCAATGGTAGTAGCTGTTGTTCCTGCACATACCATCTGAGGGGATAGACATACATTCTCAACCTCGGCAGACAAGTAGTCAATGGCTATTGTATAGCATCCATCAAACTGCTGGAATAATGGATTCATCGTATAATGTGTCAAGCCATTGTATGTTCCAGGACCTGGCTGATATTTATCTTCTGGGAAATAACCGTAAAAAGTAAAATCAATTCTTAATAATTGACCAGCATACTTGTTATCAATATTCAACATTACAGAACCAAATGTCTGAAGAACCTCATCTTTTCTGATAAGTTGATTGTCGTTGTCATAGATTTTCATTATGGCTCTATCCAGCGTCTGGTTACCATGTCCAGTCTCCAATTTGATCTGTGCTGATGATGCACCACAATTTGGTTTCTTCATAACGTACATTCGCATAGCCAAACGGTAATTCTGGCCATGGAATTCCTTACATGGATATCTATATTGGAATGGACTGCTTGAACCAGGATTGTTTGAAAATACATAATATGAATTTTCTTGTTTTCCATTATCAAGTATAGGATATTTTCCACCAAATGCATTTGTTAAGTCCTGAGTCACATAATAATCATTATTTCTATTAGTGAATCCGACACTATATTCATTAAAGTATGACTCAACTCCATCTGGCACAGCTGGTTTATTCTGAGAAGGATCTTTTCTATCGAAATCAGTACCAGTAATATAGTCTCCGGAAGAACTCACAATACAAGAATTCTTACAATCTGTGCTTCTTGTAATTGCAATTTCATTGGAAACCTGAGAACCAGCTACTGCTCGAATTTTCATATCAGAATTTCCCATATCAATCACAAACTTAGAAGTCGCCTTAATTACATCTTCCTTCACCCAAGACACACCGTTCCATCTTTGCCATTCTACTGCAGACAAAGAGAATCCTGTCTGAGTGAACTCGATTGCTTCACCCGGACATGCCTTTGTAATATCTGATGTGATTCTTTGAGCTTGTACACCCATACAACTTCCTAATAAAAATACGGAAGCCATCATCTTTTTCAGAATAGATACCGATTTCATTGACGCTCGGTTCATTATATTATTATCAAGTATAAAGTTTCTCATACCCTATAATTTTATTCTACCTATTATATACTATCTAAACAACTGTAAATCAATTGCACACACATTATATACCTTATTCAGTTTACAGTTTATCAACAAAAATACATTTTTTTTTGTTAAAAAGTACCGAAAAATGCAAAAACATAAACTTCCATAAAGGTGTTTCTAAGCAGAAAATCGGAGGATTGATAAAAAATGCGTAATGATACAAAAGAAAAAAAGGCAGGTAAAAACCCACCTTTATCACACTTTCCTATAATAGATTATTATTTCAACCGCAACAATTCCCTACGGCAACAACAAACTGCTGTCCCCATAGCTCAAGAATCTAAAACCATTATCAAATGCATATTTATAAATTTTATGCCAATCATCACCAACCAAAGCTGACACTAATAATAGCAACGTGCTCTGTGGCTGATGGAAATTGGTCACAATTCCTCGAACAATCTTAAATTTGTAAGACGGTGCGATGATAATCTGTGTCGATGTCACCAACGATTCCTTACCTTCTGCATCAAGATAGTCGATAATTGCTTGTAAACTATCATTTGCGGATAATGTTGGATTAGTATCGTATGGAGTCCACTGCTCGACGTGAAGATAATCACTATCTATTGTAATTCCTTTTGACTTAGCTTCTGCAATCGCCACACCTATGTAATATAACGACTCAAGAGTTCTAACCGACGTTGTACCAACAGCAATGATATTTCCTAATCCTGATTTTACAGTTTCTATAGTCTCGCGTCGCACACTTATCACCTCGCTATGCATCTCATGCCCATCCATTGTCTCCGCCTTGACAGGTTGGAATGTACCGGCTCCTACATGAAGTGTAAGTTCAGCACGACGGATGCCTTTCTTCTGAAGACTGTCAATCAAATCCGACGTGAAATGTAATCCCGCCGTCGGAGCAGCGACTGATCCTTTTATTTTTGAATAGACAGTCTGATAAGTAGTTTTGTCGCTCTCCTCTGTCTTACGATTCAAATATGGAGGGATAGGCAATTCACCAGCAGCGTCGACAATATCTGCAAAAGTATGCTTCTCTGCCCCACTCCACGAAAGTTTAATCAATCTCGCTTTGCCACTTTTGTCAATGCAATCAGCCTTTAGAGTCACCGCGTCGCCAGCAATCTGCACCGTCTGCTCAAGAGATCCCTCTTTCCATTTTGCGGCATTACCCACCATGCACTGCCATACAACCTCGTCTTCAGCTGCGAAATTGGATGCATAATCACGGGGAGCATGAGGTTCAAGAAGGAACACTTCAATTCTTGCACCCGAAGATTTATGAAAGACAATTCGTGCCTGAATGACGCGTGTATTATTAAACACAAGCATAGCATTTTCAGGCAGTTCATCACCGATATTCCTGAATGTTGTGTGAGCAATTTTGCCTCCCTTATATGTCAACAGATTCGATGAAGAACGATCTGTCAATGGAAACTTTGCAATTCGCTCATCAGGCAAATTGTAAGTGAAATTCTCTATTTTTAGTTCTTTAGGATGCATTATAAATTGAATTAAATTGCATTTACTTTGTAAAGTACGGCAAAATTACCGATTTTTGCAGAATTAAAAAAAAGAAATCATAAAATGGGAATAAAAGTAGGCGACAGAATTCGTTTTTTGAATAGCATGGGCGGCGGTATCGTAAAGAAAATCGTCAGCAAAGAGATGGTAGAAGTGGAAGACGAGGATGGTTTCGACATCCCTACTCTTATCAGCGAATGCGTGATTGTAGAATCGAAAGGAGCCGCTGAAAAGATCGCAGAGCGTCAGCAGCAAAAGACAAACACTCAGAAGCCTAAACAAGTTCTTCTTCAAGAAGAGGAAGAGGTTGCCGAAGAAACTTACGCCGAAACTAAGGAAGGTGAGTTAATCAACGCTTATATGGGATTTGTTCCAGTCAACCCTACTATGATTTCTCAAACGGACTGCGAGATTTATCTAATCAACGACAGTAACTATTATCTAGCTTACAATATCTTCAATGGTGGAGAAAAGAGCGTCTACTCACGTTACGCTGGCATCATCAATCCGAACACTAAAATTTTGTTGGAGACAATAAAGAAGACTCAATTAAATGAGTTTGAGAATCTTGGTGCTCAGATCATAGCTATGAAGAAAGACAAAGCATACACTCGCAAGCCTGTATATGATCTTAAAATTAAAATCAACACAGTAAAATTCTATAAACTCCACGCCTATGTGGAGAATGATTTCTTTGATGAAGATGCGATAATCGTGCCTCTTGTGGAGAAAGATATTGCAGCTGGTTTCAAACTTCCGTCGGCTGACGACTTAAAATCTGCTATTCTAGGAAAAGAGTCAACAGAAGAAAAAAAGCAGTCTACAAAGAGCAACGTCATTCCTGAAATAATAGAAGTTGATTTGCACATAGACAACCTTGTTGACAACACTTCAGGATTAAGCAATAAAGATATGCTTGAATTCCAATTGAAGAAGGTACGTGAAGTGATGGATGCGAACAGCCGAAGAATCGGTCAAAAGATTGTTTTCATCCACGGGAAAGGTGAAGGTGTGTTGAGAAATGAAGTTCTAAAACTCTTAAAGAATCAGTATAAAAAATGTTACGTTCAGGATGCTTCGTTCCTTGATTATGGTTTCGGAGCGACTCAAGTAACAATAAAATAACCAACGGTGACAAAAGGAATATCAACTAAACTAATCTGCATCGGCATTATTGGTATAATGTCTACGCTATCGGTGGTCGGAAAACCATCATCAAAAAAAGTCAAGACACCGACAATCAGTAATTATCACAAGACTCCCCTTTCACCAAGTTTTATTGAAGAGAGAGCCTTGATTGACGCGTTTGGAGATGAGATTGATTTAACTATCGCAGAACTTGACTCTCTCAATCTTGAACTAGAAGGCGACGATGATGAAGAAGACATGTTTGCAGAAGGCGACACTACCGGAAGCAGTTGGGATGCGACTAAGGTGAATCCATACAACATCAAGATAGAGGAAATTGCAGATACTGTTATCAACGTAAGCACATATTCACATCCAAACTATAATGTAGTCACAAGTGAATGTGGAGAACGTTGGGGGCGATTCCATGCCGGCACAGATATGCGTTTGCGAGTTGGAGATACTATCAGAGCTGCATTTGACGGTAAGGTTCGTATAATGCGTTACAATAAGAAATTCCGCAAAAAAGGCTACGGTCACTTTGTGATGCTTCGACACCCAAATGGTTTGGAAACACTGTATGGACACTTATATAAGCCATTAGTAAAGGTTAATCAGGAAGTCAAATCAGGAGAACCAATCGGTTTGGGAGGCAACACTGGTCGAAGCACAGGGCCTCACCTTCACCTCGAATTCCGTTATAAAGGTTTGCCAATCAATGCGCGAAAGATTGTTGACTTCGAGACAGGTCAGGTATTGGCTCCAAAGTTTGAAATCAACAAATCTGCATTTGACACTTACAATGAATACCTACATTCTCCAGCCAAATACCATAAAGTACGCAAAGGAGACACATTAGGAAAGATTGCAAGAAAGTATCACACATCAGTCAAACGTCTGTGTGCTCTCAATAAGATAAGACCTAACACAACGTTAAAATTAGGAAGAAAATTAAGAGTTAAATAAAAACAACCATACATTAAAAAAGGTGCGGAAACGCACCTTTTTTAATGCATAATGCTGAATGCAGAATTCATAATTGTCGGGACATGGGACAAAATTATATCACCCATTTCATGGGTTGGGGCATAACATCCGTTCAATCCGTGGAAACTGTTATCAAACCAGCCCATAGTTGACATTCGTCGAAGACGATTGTCTACCGTGGGGCAGTAAGTTGGTCATTATAGGACAAAGTCAGAACTTTTTGATCATGCATTTGACAAGGAGTAAGATATCCGCATACTGTCCTTCTACGTTCGCTTCTCATAAACGTTTTCTTTTTTGTAAGACTATTTTATGATTAGACAATATAACGAAAAAAGATGGTGTATCAAAACTAATATAACTCCCTTTATTATATAAAACCAAAGG
>JAZUGF010000062.1:0-22756 GCA_045641065.1 Paludibacteraceae bacterium
CACTCATAGTTCTTAGAGTCAACCAATGAAACCAATACCTCGTACTTGCCAGGCATTGTCTGCTTGTTGCCCTCCACAGTATACTGCTTGCTCTCTGCAATCTTGTATGTCTGCTCCTTCTCGTTGTAGATGAACTTAGTATCATCTGCTTCTGGAATTTCTACCTGAGCCTTGTTGATTGTGAAGATATACTTCAAATCATCAATTGTTCCATTGCTCCACTCATAATTCTTTGAGTCATTCAAAGCTACAGAAACGTCATAACGTCCAGCGTTAGTTTGAACATTACCGCTAATTGCATATGCAGTAGACTCCTTCAATGAGTAAGTCTGCTTCTCACCATTATAAATGAACTTAGTCTTATCTGCAGTAAGCACAGCAATCTGAGCCTTAGCGATTGTCATCACAATCTTGACATCATCCTTAGAACCGTCGCTCCAGATTGTCTTAGTCTTATCTGTCAACGACAATGTCACTGTATAACGACCTGCATCAACACCCTTGTTGCCAGTGATTGTATAATCCTTGCTACTTGCAATCTTCAACGACTTAGCAGTTCCGTCGTAGATGAAGTCTTTAGTTGCGATTGTTGGGATCTCAACTTTTCTCAACTCTGTTTCTACTGAACGAATCACAAAGTTGTAAGACAACACCTTTGTAGTTCCGTTCTCCCACTCATAGTTCTTTGGATCAACCAAAGAAACAAATACCTCATATGTATTAGGTAAAGTCTGCTTGTTGCCCTCTACTGTATAACGAGAGTCAGCAGCAATATTATATGTCTGCTCCTCACCGTTGTAAACGAACTTAGTCTCATCTGCAGCAGGAATCTTAACCTGAGCCTTGTTGATTGTGAAGTTGTAGATCAAAGGATCAATTGATCCGTTCTCCCACTCGTAATTCTTAGTATTATTCAAGGCTACAGAAACATCGTAACGTCCAGTATTTGTTTGAACATTATTTTTGATTGTGTATTTATCAGATGTCTTTAATGTATAAGTCTGTTCCTTACCATTATAGATGAACTTAGTATTATCTGCAGTTGGTGCAGCGACCTGAGCCTTAGCAATTGTCATCACAATCTTGACATCGTCAACCGAACCGTCGCTCCAGATTGTCTTTGTTTTATCAGTCAACGACAATATCACTGTATAACGACCAGCATCAACACCCTTGTTGCCTGTTATTGTGTAATCCTTGCTACTTGCGATCTTCAACGACTTAGATGTTCCGTCGTAGATGAAGTTCTTAGTATCGACTGTTGGGATAGCGACTGTTGTCAATACAATTTCCTCCGCACGGATTACGAAATTGTATATCAATGTCTCAGTTGTTCCATTGCTCCACTCATAATTCTTAGTGTCTGTCAAAGAAACCAACACCTCATGCTTACCAGCCTCTTTCTGTTTATTGCCCTCAACTGTGTAACGAGTATCAGTAGCAATCTTATATGTCTGATAATCTCCAGTATACTTGAACTGAGTATTGTCGGAAGCAGGAATCTCAACCTGAGCCTTCTTGATTGTGAAGTTGTACTTCAAATCATCGATTGTTCCGTTGCTCCACTCTGTGTTCTTTGTATCATTCAACGACACTGTTGCCTCGTAACGACCAGCATTTGTCTGGATAGTATCAAATACTGTATATGCTGAAGAATTGTCAATATGGTAGAATTTCTCCTTTCCATCGTAGACAAAATTATATGTATAAGCGGCAGGCATCTCAATCTGTTTCTTAACAATTGAGAATGTCATTGTGATATCATCTGTAGTACCGTCGTTCCATATTGAAGTAGCAGGATCATTCAATGACAATGTCACTGTGTAGCGACCGGCATTTGTACCCTTATTGCCAGTGATAGTGTAATACTTGCTGCTTGCAATCGACAACGATTTTGCTGTACCATCATAGATGAAATTCTTAACCAATATGCTTGGGATCTCAACAAGAGTCTTTTCAATCTCCTTAGGACGGATCACGAAATCATACGATAGAACATCTGTTGTTCCGTTTGTCCACTCATAATTGTCACGATCTTTCAATGAGACCAAAACATCATACTTACCAATAGCAGTATGCTTATTGCCTTCTACTGTATAATATGAACTAGAAGCAATCTCATATGTTTTCTCTTTACCATCGTAATCGAAAACAGTCTGTTTTGCGACAGGAGGAATTGCGACCTGAGCCTTTTTAATAACAAAGTTATAATTCAAAGCATCGACGGTACCGTCACTCCACTCATAGTTTTTAGTGTCGTTTAATGAAACTACCACATTATAACGACCCGCGTTGATTTGGCATCTGTTACTACTGATAGAGTATTGTTCAGATTCTGCTATATGATAACAAAAAGTTGTAGTAGGTTTGTATACATATTCGTTATTATCTGCGGCTGGAATCTTAACTTGTGCCTTATTGATTGTATAGACAATCTTGATGTCATCAGTAGTACCGTCGCTCCAGATATATTTCTTTGTATCTACCAACGATACAATTGCTGTATAACGGCCAGCAGCAACCTCGCCATTTCCAGTAACCTTATAACCTACATTTTCTGGAATCTCTAGAGACTTAGTTTTTCCATCATAAATGAAGGATTTTGTCTCTACCGTTGGAACCTCAACCTCTGTTCTTGTATCTTTTGCCTGACGAATAACAAAATTGTAGATCAAATCATCTGTAGTTCCGTTGCTCCAAGTATAATTCTTAGAATTATTCAATGATACAACAACCTGATAAGATCCTGGATTTTTCTTTGTTTGTCCCGAAATAGAATAGTATTCAGAATAGTCAGCTCCATACGGACTCATATCAAGTTTGTATACTTGATTCTTTCCATTATAGAAATATTGCTCAGTACTTGCCTTTGGTTCAATAACTGTAGCCTTTGAAATCAAGAAACTGTAAGAAAGATCATCAAATGTACCATCTTCCCACTCGTAATTCTTAGTGTCATTCAAAGAAACTTTCACCTCATATCTACCAGCTTCCGACTGTTCATTCTCTATCACAGTATAATGATCATCATCACCACTATTTACTGGAGACGGCATATATGTTTTAGGTGTGCCATCATAAGTAAACGATCGTCCATCAGGTGTTGGGAAAGGAATCTGAGCCTTAACAATCGAATATGAAAGTGTAATGTCATCTGTCGATCCATTGCTTCATATTGTTGATTCTGGATTATTAAGAGACAAAGTCACCGAATATTTTCCAACTTCTATACTCTTTTCCTTAGATGGTGTTACGGTATAATATGCACTAGATGGAATTGTAAGAGTCTGAACTTTACCGTTGTAGATGAATCTGTTTGTCGCAGCTGTTGGAACCGCAACCTCTTTCTTTTCACTTGTTTTCGAACTGATTACAAACTTGTAAGACAAATCATCAACAGTACCATCGCTCCACATGTAGTTATTTCCGTCCTTTAACGAAACTAATACTTTATACTGTCCAATCTTAGACTGTACATTGCCAGATACGATGTAGTATTCACTGTCTTTATTATCCGCAAACTTAAATTCTACATTATTTCCATCATTATACTCATAATTTGTTTGTATAAATTCAGGAATAGTTACAGGTCTTTTGTTTATATAGAAAACATATTGAAGATCCTCTTTTGTACCATTACTCCAAACTGTTTTTTCTGGGTCTTTTAACGAGACTGTCACAACCCATCTTCCAGCATCAACTCTTTCATTATTATAGATATAGTAATCATCATTGTCAGGAATTGCCAATGAATGAGATGTACCGTCATATGTGAAGTTTCTTTCAGTTACAGTTGGAACAGCAACCTCTTTAACATCTATCTGCTTCTCTTTAATAACGAAATCATAATAAAGGACAGATGTTGTACCATCTTCCCACTCATAATTCTTAGTGTCTTTCAATGAAACCTTAACAACATACTTACCAGCTAATGTCGCAGTGTTTCCAGAAACTGTATACAACTTACTGTTCTTGCTATCTGGATCAGAAAGCGTATATGTAATTTTAGATCCGGTTTTCTCATAAGGATTCTTGGGGTCTGCTGCAGGAATTTTTACCGAAGCCTTTGTAATCCAGTACGATATATAAATATCGTCTGTAGTACCATTTTCCCACGCAGAATGGATTTTGTCCTCCAACGAAAGTGTTGCAGTATATTTTCCAACGTCTTTTCCGCCTTCGTCATAAACTGTATACACTCCCAGTTCATCAGCCAAATCCAAATACTGTTGTGTTCCCGTGTAAACCAATCTTGTTACAACATCTGGGATTTTGACTCCCGCTTGTGCAAAAGCACTCACCTGAGCTCCTATCAGTATGCATAAAGCAACCAGATATTTCAAAAATTCATTTCCAATTCTTGAAACGAATTCATTGAGCACCCGTAAAAGATTCCTCATAAGTTTTTTATAAAAATGTAGTTATTATTCTAATTAATAAATCCGTTTTGCTTTGTATCGCTCCTCTACTTTATAGATACTTATGATAAGTTTCACTACTTCTCTTTTTCGCTAAACAAGTGTCAAAACACGATACAATTTTTCAATTTGTCTTAAAACAGTCTCATACCAAGACCGTTACAAGTAAATAATTTTCAAAAAGATAGAATCAAATTCCGCACAGAAAACAAGTAAATAATTCGTTTTTATAACCAACGTCTTAATCCTTAAATCCTTGCAATTTCCAAATCTTTTTAATCCTAATTTTAGAAAATTAAAGCACAAAACGTCACAAACTTATAAAAAAAAAGGACAATATTATTTATTTTCTCAACAATGTTATCAACAAGTGTTAAAATATGTAAAAAGAAAAAAAAGGACAGGCTTGAAACCTGTCCCTTCTTAAAAACTACATTTTTATATAATGCTAGACGCTTGTTTCCGCATCTCAACATTTCAAATTAATTATCTTGTGTTTCTCCCTCTACCCCATTCAAAGGCAACACATAACCGATTTTGACTCCGAATGAAAGCAATTTGGATTTATCTATCATGGTTGTATTAAGCGGTGAATCATATTTGCCAAACTGTGACAAAAATCCTTCAGTTGCTACGGCATTAATCTGTGTGAATCCATACTGACCATATACACCATAATAGAATGTCTGTCCTCCAAGCTTATGCATCACTCCCAAATCAAGATATGCAGCAAATCCGATTGTCTTTGTATCCAAGTCGCCTTTTGATCCTCCATTCAAATTGTAAAAACCCTGATGTGGGATATTGTCGACGACGAGATTCGCATCCTTGAAATAACCGGTAGTTGTACGCGTTCCTCCATTTGAAACCTTATACGTGGCTTTTACTGGGAACTGGAATTTGACACCCAAACCTGCCATAGCTGTGATTCCATCTGAGATAGAGATTTTACCAACGGCTCCTACAGGAACATCAACTGTATGAATCATCTGTTTCTCCTCCCAATTCGAAAACTTTGCATTATAGACAAAATCTTTTTCTTTCTTGTCCTCAGGAGAATAATATGACAAATTTCCATTCAATGTTGAGTTCAAAACAAATTCGCTCTGCGACATTGAAACTCCAGCTCCAATAGAAGCCCCGACATACTGGTTGAAAAATCTTATGTACTCAGCTGTCACTCCTCCACCTATGCTTGACGGTGAGAACAAACTAGATGAAATCTCATCAGATGAGTACTGAATGGTGGAGATTCCACCATTTGCACTCACTTTGAAATATTGTTGCGAAAAGCTATTCATTGTGCCGGCTGCACATACGCAAGCCAACATCATTTTCAAACTTACCTTCATTTTCAATTCCTCCATTACATTACTTTACCAATAGATGCTTGCTTACGATCTGACCACCTGTTGATCTCACAACTACGATATATTCGCCTACATTGCCAAGTGTCAATGTATTCTGCTTCTCTATACCGATATTGTTGATTACCGCAGTACCCTTCATATCGTAAACTACAAGTGAAGAAGAATCCAAAACCTTAGAGTCTGTGATTCCCTCAACAATGACATCAAACTGCTCTCCTACATTTACAGGATTCTTGCTCAATGTGATATTGAATGGAGTCTCTAGAGCATCAAACTCATGTTCTGCGATAAACAATGTGTCACCAGCAACATTGACAACCTGTACTTTGTATACTCCTCGTACACCCTCAAGGTCACAGTAGAACTGCTTAGTTGCACCGTCGATCTTCTTGCCATTCTTGTACCACTGGTAAGAAACAAACTCATTGCTTGTATTGTTAACAGCAACAACATCGCTCATCAATCTGAAGATCAATGCACTTGGATAAGATACCGACAAATTAAGTGTAGTATCCTTCACTGTGCCATCAATATCTTTGATTGTAATAGTAGTCTCGTAATTACCTGGCTTAGCATCTTCTGGAACGACAATCACGATACCGCTGTCGCCATTCTCTGCCTTGATATTCTCAAAGCCATTATCTTTAGCCAAGCTGTCAAACTCAACATCATAGATGTAATCTCCAGGATTATCGTAGATAACAATTGTATCACCAGACTCAATTGTAGAATTTGGAAGCTTAACATCCTCCATATTTACTGTATCTCTCTCAATTGGATGAACAATTGCAAATCTATAAGCGATGTCTCCAGTTGTACCGTTGCTCCACTCGTAATTGTTGATATCAACAAGTGAAACATATACATCATATCTACCGATATTAGTCTGAACATTACCATCGATAATGTATAGAGAATCAGCAGGAATGTAATATGTCTGAGCCTCACCATTGAACTCAAATACTGTAGAGTCTGCTACAGGAATCTCAACCTGTGCCTTAGTGATTGAGAATGGAACCATGATGTCATCAGTAGTACCGTCTGCCCAAGCCATTGTATTTCTATCGGCAAGAGATACAGAAGCGAAATACTTACCTGCATCTTTTCTTACATTGCCTCTTACAATACAGTTGGAATCTGCAATCACATAGAATGTCTGCATCTCACCGTTATAAACTAGCATTGTAGAATCAACAACAGGATATGAAACCAAAGTCTTGACAACCTCACGCTCATTTACGACGAATGGATAGATCAAATCAAGTGTTGAACCGTCGCTCCAGCTATAGTTCTCATTATCATTTAGAGATACAACAACTGAATATTTTCCAATCATCGACTGTGCATTACCCTTAACTGTGTAATGGTCGTTATCTGCAATTGTGTAAACCAATGTATTACCTGTGTAGACGAACAATGATGTGTCAGCAGCAGGAATCTCAACCTTAGCCTTTACAATTGAGAATGGAATCACAACATCATCTGTTGTACCGTCGCTCCAAACTGTATTTGCCTTGTCAAGCAATGCAATTGTGGATGCATACTTACCAGCCTTGACTCCACGATTACCAGTGATGCTGTACCACTCGTTGATTGGAAGATCAAGTGACATTGTGTCTCCGTTGTAAACGAATACTGTAGAATCTGAAACTGGTTTCTCCACCTGGATCTTCTCAATTGTGTAAACAATCTTTAGATCCTCAGATGAACCATTCTCCCAAACTGTATTTGACTTGTCAATCAATGAAACACCTGCCTTATATGTTCCAGCAGCTGATTGAGCATTTCCAGATACCACATAATATGGGTTTGCCTCAATTGGACAAACGATTGTGTCTCTGTTATAAACAAAGCTTACTGAGTCAGAAGAAGGCATCTTAACTACAGCCTTAGCAATTGTGAATGGGATCACAATATCAGCTGTTGTGCCATCCTCCCAAGATGTATTCTCATTATCCTTCAACGATACTGTTGCAGTGTATGAACCAGCAACTATAGCGGAATCTCCTGAGATTGTGTAGTAGTTGCTCTTCTTGATATCAAGACCCTGAGCCAATCCGTTGTAGATGAAGTTAGATGTACGAACAACTGGGATTGCTACAGGAAGGATGTTTGTCTCCTTCATCTTGATTACAAACTCATACTGCAAATCCTTGCTTGTTCCATCAGACCACATGTAGTTAGCAAGATCTACAAGAGACAATGTAACAATATGTCTACCTACCAACGACTGAACATTTCCACTAATCTTGTAAAGTGGATTTGTTGGGATTCCGTATACATGCTCCATACCATCATAGATGAATGTTGTAGAGTCAACAGCAGGAGTTGTAACAGTAGCCTTTGTGATAACGTATGGAATTGCGATATCATCAACACTTCCATCCTCCCAAACCATTTTCTCCTTGTCTCTCAATGAGACTGTAGCGACATACTTACCAGCAAATGTCTTAGTGTTTCCGACAACTGTGTAGTAGTCTGTCTCAGGAATCTCAACTGTATGAGCATTTGAGTTGTAAGTGAACTTAGTGATTTCTGGAACAGGAATCTTAACTGTTGTCACATCAACCTCCTGCTTAACGATCAAGAAATTGTATACAACATCACTAATCTTTCCATCGCTCCACTCGTAGTTCTTAGTATCAGTCAACGAAATGATTACATCGTGGTTACCGACATTAATCTGATAGTTACCAGCTACTGAGTAAAGATCACTCTTCTCTACATTGTAAGTCAAGTAGTCTCCAGTGTAGAAGAACTTGCGTGAATCAGCAGCAGGAATCTGAACCTTAGCCTTGTTGATTGTGAAGCTATAGCTCAAATCATCAATTGTACCGTTGCTCCACTCATAGTTCTTAGTATCATCCAAAGCAACCTTGACTTCATACTTGCCAACAGTTGTCTTTACGTAGTCGTATACAGAATACAATGAACTTTCTTTGACTATGTATGCCTGAGGCTCACCATTATAGATGAACTTACTTGTATCGGCAGCAGGGATTCTAACCTGAGCCTTGTTGATTGCGAAGCTGTAGCTCAAGTCGTCGACCGAACCGTCGCTCCACTCATAATTCTTAGGATTCTTCAAAGCGACCTTAACAGCATACTTGCCAGCATTCATCTTGACATTGTTAGATACAACGTAGCGAGAATCTGGCTCAATCCAATATGACTGATAATCATCATTGTAGACGAATACGCTTGAGTCTGCAGCAGGAATCTCGACCTGAGCCTTTGAGATTGTCATCACCATCTTGATATCATCAACCGATCCATCTGACCAAATTGTCTTAGTTGGATCAATCAACGAAATCTTGACTGAGTAACGACCTGCCTCAACTGCCTCGTTTTCTGAAACATTATAATAGTTGCTGCTTGCAATCTTCAACGACTTAACATCTCCATCGTAAACGAAGTTCTTAACTTCAACAGAAGGTATCTCAACAGATGTCAAAACTGTCTCCTGAGAACGAATTACGAAATTGTATGACAAAGCATCAGTAGTACCGTCGATCCACTCATAATTTCTTGGATCCTTCAATGTAACCAAGACCTCATGCTTTCCAGGCATCTTCTGAGTGTCGCCCTCTACTGTGTAGCGAGAATCCTCAGCAATGTTGTATACCTGGAAGTCTCCATTATAGATGAACTTAGTATCATCTACAGCAGGAATATCAACCTGTGCCTTGTTGATCAAGAATGACAACTTGACATCCTCAATTGATCCGTCACTCCAAACTGTATTGTCAGGATCATTCAAAGACAATGTCACTGTGTAACGACCAGCATTTACTCCCTCATTTCCTGTAATTGAATAATAAACATTCTTCTCAATTGGAAGTGACTTAACATCACCGTCGTATACGAATGTTCTATCCAAAATTGTAGGGATAGAGATAGAATTCTTCTCAGCTGACTTATGTCTGATTACAAAATTGAAGAACAAATCAGATGTTGTACCATCAGTCCACTCGTAATTTACTCTATCTGTTAGAGCGACGCGAACTTCATACTGGCCAGGCAATGTCTGCTTGTTGCCAGTGATCTCATACTGAGAACTCTCCACAAGTTTATATGTCTTCTGTTTTCCATCGTAAACGTATGTTGTCTTGTCTTCGGCTGGCATCAAAACCTGTGCCTTACGAATTACGAAGTTGTGCTTCTGGATGTCAGTAGTACCGTCAGTCCACATATAATTCTTAGTATCCTTCAAAGCAACGCTAACAATGTAGTAACCTGCATTTGTACGCTTGTTTCCTGCCACTGTATAAGCATCATTCTCTGCAACCTTATAAGTCTGAACTCTACGGTTGTATGTGTATGTGCTGTTGTCAGCCTCAGGGATTTCAACCTGAGCCTTTGCGATTGTGAACGATGTCTTGATATCATCCACAGTACCGTCGCTCCAAACTGTCTTAGTAGGATCATTCAACGACAATGTCACATAGTAGCGACCTGCATCAACACCCTTGTTTCCAGATACTGTGTAGTAGTCGTTATCGTAAATATCCAACATATGCTCATCTCCATCATAGATGAAGTTCTTAGTCAATACTGTTGGAATCTCAACCGATTTAACCTCAGTCTGCTGTGTGCGGATCACGAAGTTGTATGACAACACATCTGTTGTACCATTCTCCCACTCGTAATTCTTAGAATCAGCCAATGAAACAAGTACCTCATACTTGCCAGGCATTGTCTGGATGTTGCCTTCTACATTGTAACGAGAATCCTCAGCGATCTCATAAACCTGCTCCTTACCAGTGAAGATAAACTTAGTATCATCACCCTCAGGAATCTCAACCTTAGCCTTATTGATTACGAAGTTGTATGTCAAATCGTCAATTGAGCCATCCACCCTCTCATAATTCTTAGAATCCCTCAAAGATAGTACGACAGTATACTTACCTGCGTCTTTCTTTACATAATCTGAGATAGAATAATAATGATCATCAAAATCAATAACAAAGTATTGATACTCTCCATTGTAAACATATTCAGAGTCGTATGCTACAGGAATCTCAACCTGACGTTTCTCAATTGTGAACGACATCTTGATATCATCAACCGAGCCGTCGCTCCAAACTGTCTTATCTGGATCAACCAATGACAATATCACTGTGTAACGACCAGCATCAATACCCTCGTTGCCAGTAATGCTGTAGTACTTGCTGCTTGCGATCTTCAACGACTGAGTTAAACCATTGTAGATGAAATTCTTAGTAGCGACGCTAGGGATTGCAACTGGTGTCAACTCTGTCTCCTCAGCACGGATAACGAAGTTATATGACAACACGTCTATTGTTCCGTTTTTCCACTCATAATTCTTAGTGTCATTCAATGAAACTAGAACCTCATACTTGCCAGGCATTGTCTGAACATTATTCTCAACTGAGTAGTGTGAATTCTCCTCAATCTTGTATGTCTGTGCCTTACCAGTGTAAACGAACTTAGTAGGATCAGACTCTGGCATATCAACCTGAGCCTTTGCAATTGTAAATGTCATTCTGATATCGTCAGAAGAACCGTCGCTCCAAATTGTCTTATTAGGATCAACCAATGACAATGTTACAGTGTAGCGACCTGCATCAATTCCCTTGTTGCCAGTGACAACATAATCCTTGCTGCTTGCGATCTTCAACGACTTAGTTGTTCCGTCATATACAAAATTCTTAGTAGAAACTGTTGGTATTGTGACAGAAGTCAACTCAGCCTCCTCAGCACGGATCACAAAGCTATACGACAATGCTTCTGTTGTTCCGTTGCTCCACTCATAATTCTTAGTATCTAGCAATGAAACAAGAACCTCATACTTGCCAGGCATTGTTTGAACATTATTCTCAATTGTATAGCTTGTATCAGTGGCAAGTTTATATGTCTGCTCCTCACCAGTGTAGACGAACTTGCTGCGATCTGCCTCAGGAATCTTAACCTGTGCCTTGTTGATTGCAAAGATGTAATTCAAATCCTGAACAGAACCGTTTGACCACTCATAATTCTTAGTGTCATTCAAAGATGCTGTCACAACGTAACGTCCGGCATCAATCTTAACGTCATTCTCTACCTTATAGTATTCAGAGTATGGAATTTCATACGACTGATAATATCCAGTATAAACTCGCTTTTGTCTATCAGCAGCAGGAATCTCGACCTGAGCCTTAGCAATAGTGAATACAATCTTAACATCATCTGTAGAACCGTCGCTCCAGATTGTCTTTGTAGCATCTGTCAACGACAATGTGACTGTGTAACGTCCTGCATCAACACCCTTATTGCCAGTGACTGTATAATACTTGCTGCTTGCAATCTTCAATGACTTCTCTGTACCATCGTAGATGAAATCCTTTGTAGCGACGCTAGGGATTGTAATCGGAGTCACCTCAGCCTCCTTCTCACGGATAACGAAGCTGTAAACCAATACGTCTGCTGTTCCGTTGCTCCACTCAGTGTTCTTTGTGTCATTCAAAGTCACCAAAACATCATACTTACCAGGCAACTGCTGTTTGTTGCCATCTACTTTGTAACGTGAATCCTCATAGATCTTGTAAGTCTGCATCTTTCCAGTGTAGACGAACTTGTTCTGGTCAGCAGTAGGAATCTCTACCTGATCCTTATTGATTGTGAATGAGTAGTTCAAATCATCGATTGTACCATCGCTCCACTCATAGTTCTTAGGATCATCCAACGATACCTTAACGATATACTTACCAGCATCCTTCTTCACATTGTTAGAAAGTGAGTAAGGAGCCTCACCTGTTTCGTCAAGTTTATAAGTCTGATAATACTCGTTGTAAACGAATGTCTCATCATTAGCAGCAGGGATTTCAACCTGAGCCTTAGAGATTGTGAACGAAATCTTGATATCTTCAGAAGATCCGTCACTCCAAACTGTCTTTGTTGGATCAGCCAACGACAATGTAACAGTGTAACGACCAGCATCTACACCAAGGTTGCCAGATACAATGTAATTCTTGCTGCTTGCAATCTTAAGAGACTTTTCAGATCCATCATAGATGAAGTTCTTAGTTGAAACTGTAGGGATATCAATCAAAGTTTTTTCAAACTCCTCTGCGCGGATAACGAAGTTGTAAGACAACGCGTCGATTGTTCCGTTTTCCCACTCATAATTCTTAGTGTCAACCAATGAAACCAACACCTCGTACTTACCTGCCATCTGCTTCTTGTTGCCATCAACAGTATAAAGCTCGCTATCTGCAATCTTATATGTCTGGATTTCTCCATTGTAGATGAACTTGTTATCGTCAGCGGCAGGAATATCAACCTGAGCCTTATTGATTGTGAAGCTGTAAGCCAAATCATCAATTGAACCGTCGCTCCACATATAATTCTTAGAATCTGTCAAAGAGACAGTAGCATCATAACGGCCTGCCTCGATTCCCTTATTATTAGAGATCTTATAAAGAGGACTCTCCTTAACTGTGTAAGTCTGAGATTTTCCTGTATATGTAAACTTAGAATTGTTTGCTGCAGGAGCATCAACCTTAGCCTTACCAATCTTGTAGACCATTGTGATGTTGTCTGTAGAACCGTCTTCCCACTCATAGTTCTTAGTGTCTACAAGTGAAACTACAACATCATATCTACCAGCCTCCTTCTGAACATTATTAGAAACTTCATATAGAGTGCTTGCAGCCACCTTATATGTCTGAGCACTTCCATTATATGTATGGATATCTATATCCTTGCCTGGAATTGCGACTGGAGCCTTAGTGATCACATACATAATCTTGACATCATCGCTTGAACCGTTAGCCCATACATACTTAGTCTTGTCTGTCAAAGATAGAGTTGCCTCATATCTGCCAGCAACGACACCACCATCATCAGTAACTGTGTACTTCTCAGATTTATCTATAGACAAGATATGAGAATCACCATCATAAACAAATGATCTCTTTGATACATTTGGAATATCCACAATCTCAAGAGTAGACTGGTTAACAAGTCCCTTGATATAGAAGTTGTATACAAGGTTATCAGTAGAACCGTCAACCCACTCATAATTGCGAGTATTGTTTAGAGCAACCTTAACATTGTAGCTTCCAGCTGCTGTCTGAACATTTCCAGAAACTGTGTAAAGATCACTCTCCTCAATCTTGTAAGTCTGAGGCTCACCAGTATAAGAGAATATAGTGTTGTCTGCTGCTGGAATCTCAACCTTGATCTTTGAGATCGAGAATGTAGCTACGATATCAGCAGTAGTGTTGTTCTCCCATACATAATTCTTCTTATCTGCAAGAGAGATTGACACCTCGTAACGTCCTGCATCAACACCCTTGTTACCGCTTACTGTATAATCTTTGCTTGATGGGATTGACAATGAATGACTCTTTCCATCATAAACAAACGACTTAGAATCTACAGATGGCATCTCCACTCTCTTTGTGCGGATGATGAAATCCTGGTAGATATCATCTGTTGTGCCATCCTGCCACTCGTAATGATCTTTGTCTATCAAAGATACAATCACATCGTAGCGACCAGCGTTTGTCTGGACATTGTTAGAAACCTCAAATAGATCATTATCTCCTACTTTGTAAGTCTGAGCAGAACCATTGTAAACAAACAATCTTGAATCCTTCTCTGGGAATGCCACCTTTCTCTTAAGCACATTCACCACGATTTCAGTCTCAATTGTATTGTAGTTGTCTGGATCCGACGGAGTATAAATCACAGTGTACTTATTGTCACCGATCTTATTAGCCACAATCTCAGGATTCTTCCAAGAGAAACGAGTTGGAAGAGTAACGTCTCCTAACTTCTGTCCGTAGTAAACCTTAGGGTTAATCTGATTAGGATTGTAACCCATCTCAAAGATAGCCTCATCTGATTTTGAGATAGTGAAAGGATAGACAAGATCATCCGAAGATCCAGTGTTCTTCCATACATAATTCTCTTTATCTCTCAACGAAACCAAAACATCGTGAGTTCCTACATTTGTCTGAACATTGTCATATACATAATATAGATCGCTTGCTGCCAAAGTATAAACCTGAGGTTTTGCGATATAGTAGAACAAAGTAGGATCAGCTACAGGCTCCGATACTGGCAATGCCTTTACCTTAACAGGAACCGCAACGATTGTCTCCACATAGTTATCGAAATCACCAGGAGCGAAATAAGCCTCAAAATAATTTACGCCAACACTTCCTACTGATTTATATGGAGCAACCCAGCTATACTCTTTTGGCAACTCAACATCTTTCAATGTATTGTTATAGTAAGTCTCAAGATCCAACTCCTCAGGAGCAAGACCAGAAGGGAACGATGAAACTTCTGCACGCTTGATAGAGAATGAGTAAACCAAATTGTCAGTATGTCCATACCAGTCATCATAGCTATTAACCCACATCATGTTTTCTCTATCCTTCAACTGTAGGATCACCCTGTAATCACCTGCATTTGTCTGTGTTGAATCATAACCATACCAACCAGTATAATCATCGTAACCGATTACAGTAAAGAAGGCATCATCAGATGCGATTGGATAAGTCTGTTCCTTTCCATTATAAGTGAAATCCACATAAGAAGATTGAGGTATCAACACCTTTCTCTTCTCAATTCTATATTCATACCACAAATCATATGTAGTACCGTCTTCCCAACTATAATTATATGGATCATTCAAAGAGACGCGAACTTCATACCATCCTACATTAGTCTGGACATTTCCATAAACAGTATAATACTGACTCTCCTCTACAACGAAAGTCTGAGGCTCACCTGTATATGTAAATGTCTGATAGTTGAACTCAGGTTTCTTCACATACGGTTTGCGGATAACAAATTCATAATATCTATCCCAAGTAGTACCGTCTTCCCATTCATTGTTAGATGGATCATTTAGAGAGACACGAACCTCGTAATATCCAACATCCTTATGAACATTATTATATACAGTATATTGAGAATTAGATGGAATATTATAAGTAAGATCTTCTCCTGTATAGATAAATTCTGTTGGATCTGACGCAGGAATCTTAACAAATGGCATAGAGACATAGAATCCATAAGTTCTATCCCACGTTGATCCATTTTCCCACATATAGTTTGAAGGGTCATTCAAAGTAACTGTGGCCTCATAATATCCAAGATCTGTAGCTTTATTGTTTGATATTGTATAAAGAGGATTTTCTTCAATTTCGAAAGTAACCTCTTCACCAGTATAAACAATTCTAGACTCTCCAACTGATGGAAAATTTACAATTTGTCTCTGAATCACAAATGGATATTCAAGATCAGTAGTTGTACCATCACTCCACTTATACTTCGCCTTATTTTTAAGTGAGATATTTAAGTAGTAAGTTCCAGCATTTATTTGTGTCAAATAATCTGGATTAGAAATTTTATAGAAATCAGTTTCTGTAAACTGATAAGTATGCTCCTTTCCATCAAAAATGTAGACAGTTTCATCAGCAGTTGGCAATTCAACAGCAATTTTTGCAACCAAAACAGTTATTTGGATCAAAAGAGGATCCTTTTTCCAGCCATCAGGAGTGTAATAAACACTGAAATTATTCTCACCTGTGTATTCAAGTACAGTCTCAGGATCATCAACCCACTTACAACCCTTTGGCAAATCAAGATCTTTCAATTTCTGACCAATTGCTCCATTGATAACAGTCTGCTCAGGAGTCAATTTTTCTGGATAAATAGTGAAATCAAACACAAGATCATCAGATGTTCCATTAGTCCAAGTGAAACCATCATACAAATGTACAGTCACTTGCTGAGTTCCCTCCTCTGTCCTCTTGTTTCCAGTCACTTGATAAGAAGAAGTAGAAGGAATATTGTAAACCTGTTCTTTGCCATTATAGAAGAATGCATAATTGATTTCCACTGGCATCGGAACATTATCACATGACACTACTTTCTTGACATCCTTAAATGCAGAATGCGTTTTACTAATATGATCATTACACAAGTATACCACACACTGAGAGCATCCAGAAAACACATAGGAATAATAGTTATATGCTCCTGTTTCCCAAATATCACTCACAGAATTCGGTATCGAAATAGAACCTAAACTTGTACAACCAGAGAAAGCAGAATTTTTAATGATTGTCACAGAATTAGGTAGAGAAACCGACAACAAACTTGAACATCCGGAAAAACATCCATAAGGTATTGTCTTTATAGAATTTGATAATTCCACACTTTTTAAAGCAGAACATTCGTAAAAAGCGTACTCTCCAATAGACGTAACAGAATTGGGAATTTCCACTGAAGTCAAAGAACTACAATAGTAAAAAGCGTACTCTCCAATAGACGTAACAGAATTGGGAATTTCCACTGAAGTCAAGCCTTGCATACATGAAAAGGCATGTGAGCCAATTGACTTTAATGAATTCGGCAATGTTAGCGATTTCAATCTGTCATTTTCAAATACCCATACCCCATTCGTGTAATTACCATAACCAGAAGATCCATAAAATGCATAATCTCCAATAGTTTGAACTGAGTTTCCGAAATCAACTTCAGCCAAAAATCTATAACCTGCAAATGCATAATCTCCTATACTCACCACAGAGTTTGGAATAACAATCTTATTACATGTAATATTACAACTACTTGAACCAGACTTACAATAAAACGCATAATTAGGGACAATCTTCAGCGTCTTAGGCAAATAGATATTCTGTAGACTATTACATTCAGCAAAGGCATACTCACCAAATGTTTTAAGAGTAGCATTACTCAAATCAACCGTTTTCAAGCCATTACACTTATAGAAAGCTCTTGGTGCAATTGAATCTACACCATTTGGAATCTCTACTTCTGTAAGACCAGTACAGCTATAGAAAGCCGTAGCTCCGATAATTTTCACTGTATTCGGAATATTGATTGAGGTCATGTTTTCACATGCATAAAATGCATCCTCACCAATTGCCGTCACGGTGTAGCTTTTTCCATTCACCGTAACACTAGACCTAATCTGGATATCGCCCTTGTAATTTTCGGGACTTTGCAGAGTTCCGTAGGTTGCCTCTGCTGTGCCGTCATCATAGATGTTGTAGTAGACACTACCGATATACTGCTTCGTGAGCAGATTAGCGGCGTTTGCTACCGTGGTGACGAGCATCATCACTAACAGTAAAAAATTCTTCATAAAATTTATAAAAATGTAGTTATTATTCTAATAAAATCCATAAATCATACGAAATTACCAAATAATAATACAAAATTTCGAATATGGAAGAGTGAGTTATCAACAAGTGTTAAAAAGTGTAAAATTTAATTCATAATTCGTAATTGTCGTTACATGCCATGCGAAGGAATGATTATTTCAAAGACGCGAGATCTCGCGTCTCTACGACCTTACCCCAGAGTTCATATTGATTGAAATACTTGAAGCTTCTTTTCTTTAATATTGGATTATACTGCTGACTAACCCATGAAATGGGTGACATTACATAACTCATAGCGTAAGCTATGGGAATATCTGAGCCTCTGTGGTTAACTAATTTGTGCTCGCCTTCGGCTCGCACTTGAGGTGGGGCAAGGGCGTTCCGCCCTTTGCAATCCTCATTTACTACTCTTTAACCTCTAAGCTCTCATCTTTAAGCTCTAAGCTCTCATCTTTAAGCTTTGAACTCTTTTCCTCTCCTGTCAACGGCAACACATAGCCGATCTTGAGTCCGACTGAAACCAAACGAGAGAAATCAAGTGTTGTTGTATTGAACGGAGAATCGTATCTTCCATATTGATTCAAGAAACGATTTGTTGTCTCTTCATTGATCTGTTTGATTCCGTATTGAGCATAGATTCCATAGTAAAATCTTTGGAAACCAATATTTTGAGTCAATCCTAAATCAAGATAAGCAGCAAATCCTATTGGCACTGTATTCAAATCTCCTAGAGATATATCATCCCATTCTGCAGAATTATGATCCAATGTATAGAATCCATATTGATCAATGCCTTTTTCAGGAAGAAGCGACAAGTCAAAATCATTGTAATAGCCGCTCGTCTGGCGAATTCCGTCTTCGAAAACTACATACTGAGCTTTGATCGGAAACTGAATCTTCACTCCAGCCCCTATCATAGCAAATACATCTTTTGAGAAAGTAGCCTTCCCTACTAGACCGATAGGCACATCGATAGTGAAAATTCTCTGTTTCTCCTTCCAATCCTGAAACTTTGCACTATAGATAAAACTTCTTTCGGTTTTATCTCCATAAACATAATACGGCATCTCTTCATACAAAACATCATTCAACTCAAATTGGCTCTGCCACATGGATAATCCTGCTCCAATTGACACTCCAGAATACGGTGTAAATAATGCGATGTATTCAGCTGCCAAACCACCTCCCAAACTAGAAGGAGCAAAAAACTCAGACGAAATCTTTTCTGACGAGTATTGGATAGAGGAAAGTCCAGCTCCAATTGTCGTTTTGAAATACTGCTGCGAAAAGCTATTCATTGCACTTGCAACACACAAGCAAGCCAACACATTCTTGAAATTTATCTTCATTTTCAATTCCTCCTTAACTTTACTTTACCAAAACATGCTTGCTTACAGTCTGTCCGTCAGCAGACGTTGCTACGACTATGTATTCACCAACGTTGTACAAACACAACGAATTTTCTTTTTCTATACCAACCTTATGAATTACAGCATGGCCTTTCATATTATAGACAACAATAGAAGCCTTTTCAAAAGCATTTGAGTCTGTGATTCCTGTTATTGTCACAATAAAATCCTCACCTGCATTTACTGGATTTCTATTCAATGTAATATTGAATGGTGGAACAGTGGCAGCAAACTCTCTCTCTGCGATAAACAATGTATCACCGAAAATATTGACTACCTGTACCTTATATGCACCGTCTACTCCATCAATATCATTGTAGAACTGCTCTGTTGCACCCTTGATCAACTCTCCATTCTTATACCATTGGTAACTTACAAACTCCTTTTTCGAATTGTCTACAATAAGCATATCTGCCATCAATCTGACAATCAAATCACTTGAATAATAACCAGAAGTGTCGACAGGAGTCTTCATTGGTTCAGCAATCACAAATCTATATGCGATATCACCAGTTGTACCATTGCTCCACTCGTAATTATTGATATCAACAAGTGAAACGTAAACATCATACCTACCCTCGTCAGTCTGAACATTACCCTCTACAACATATAGAGAATCTGCAGGGATATTGTATGTCTGAGCCTCACCGTTGAATCTGTAAACCGTAGTATCGGAAGCAGGTATCTCAACCTGAGCCTTAGCGATTGTAAATGGAACCAAGATATCATCACTTGTACCGTCTTCCCAAATCATTGAGTTGGCATCTACAAGAGATACTCTTGCGAAATACTTACCAGCATCTTTTCTTACATTGCCACTTACAACGCAATTAGAATCCGCAAAAACATTGAATGTCTGCATCTCTCCATTGTAAACAAGCATCGCTGTGTCAGCTACCGGGTAAGCAATCGGAGTCTTGACAACCTCTCGTTCGCTGATCACGAATGAATAAACCAAATCAATAGTTGTACCGTCGCTCCAACTGTAATTCTCAACATCATTAAGCGAAACAATTACAGAATGTCTACCAACAGTTGTCTGAGCATTACCCTTAACTGTATAATACTCACTCTCTGCAATTGTATAATTCAATGTGTCACCGGTGAAAACAAATGTTGTTGCATCCTCAGATGGAATATCAATCTGCGACTTCTCAATTGTGTATGGAACCACAACGTCATCAGTAGTACCGTCGCTCCACTCTGTATTTGACTTATCAACCAATGAGATTGTAGATTCATATCTTCCAGCTTTAACTGCAGAATAACCAGAAATGCTATACCACTTACCAACTGGGATATCAGGTTCAATTTCGTGTCCATTATAAACAAATACTGTAGACTCGGATGACGGTTTTTCCAACTTGATCTTCTCAATTGTATAAGGAATCAAGATATCGTCGGAAATGCCGTTCTCCCAAACTGTATTAGACTTGTCGACCAACGAAACAACTGCTTGATAATTTCCAGCTGCAACATTCGCATTGCCAGAAACTATATAATTAGGATTTGATTCAATCTGACATGCAATCGAGTCTCCATTGTAAACGAATCTTGAAGAATTTGTCGACGGAATGGCTACCTTAGCTTTACCAATTGAGTATGGAATCTCAATGTCCGCAGTAGAGCCATCAATCCAAGCTGTGTTAACTTTATCCTTCAATGCTATTGTAGCCAAGTAATAACCTGCCTTTTCTGCTGTTGCATTTGAGACAGTGTAATACTGACTCTCTTTGATTTCAACACCCTGAGTCAAACCGTTGTAGATGAAGTTAGAATTTGAAACGACTGGGATTGAAACAGGAACAATGTTAACCTCCTTCATCTTAATTACAAACTCATACTGCAAATCTCCACTTATGCCGTCTGACCACATGTAGTTAGCATTATCCACAAGTGAGACATTAACCAAATGTCTGCCGACCATAGTCTGGACATTTCCACTAACTTTGTAAAGTGGGCTGGTTGGAATTCCGTAGACATGCTCCATTCCATCATACTCAAATACAGTAGCGTCAGCTGCAGGTTCGTTAACAACTGCCTTTTTGATAACATACGGAATTGAGACATCGCCTGTTGTTCCGTTCTCCCAAACCATTGTCTTATTGTCTTTCAAAGAAACTGTGGCGACTTACTTGCCTGCAAAAGTCTTAGTATTGCCGACAACGGTGTAGTATTCAGACTCTGGAATATCAAGAGTGTGTGCTTTTGAATTATAAGTAAACTCCGTGATTTCAGGCACTGGAATCTTCACAATGGTAGATTCAATATCACGTTGAGCGATAAAGAAATTATATACAATGGCATCTATAGTACCGTCATTCCACTCATAATTTCTAGTATCCTTCAACGAAATCATCACATCGTGGTTACCAATACTCATCTGATAGTTACCAGCCACTGTATAAAGATCACTCTTTTCAACTTTATAAGTCTGGTAATCATCATTATATACGAATTTAGTTGTATCGGCAGCAGGCATCTCAACCTTTGCCTTAGCAATTGAGAATGGAATCTGGATGTCTTCAACCGAACCGTCGCTCCAAACTGTATTATTAGGATCTTTCAATGATAATGTCACAGCGTAACGACCTGCATTTACAGCCTCATTTCCAGAAACCGAGTAATTATCATTTTCCTCGACAGAAAGAGACTTAACCTTTCCATCGTAAACGAACGATCTATCCAAAATTGTAGGGATATCAATAAACTTCTTCTCTACTGCCTTTGGTCTGATAACAAAATTGAAGAACAAATCAGCAGTTGTTCCATTGCTCCACTCGTAATTTGAAATATCAGTTAGAGCGACGCGAACTTCGTACTGACCAGGCAAAGTCTGTTTGTTTCCAGTAATCTCATACTGTTTATTCTCCACAAGTTTGTATGTCTTCTGAGTACCATCGTAAACATAAGCTGTTTTGTCAGCTACCGGCATCAAAACCTGTGCTTTATGGATTACAAAGTTGTATTTCTTAATCTCAGTAGTACCATCTGCCCAGATATAATTCTTTGCGTCATTCAAATCAACACTAACGATATAATAACCTGCATATGTGTACTTATTTCCAGTCACCTTATAAGCACTGTTCTCTGCAATCTTATAAGTTTGTACTCTACCATTATATGTATATGTGCTCTTATCAGCAGTCGGCATCTCCACCTGTGCCTTATCAATTGTGAAACTCATCTTCACATCATCTGACGAACCATCACTCCATACTGTCTTAGTAGGATCAGTCAAAGATAGAGTCACTGTGTAACGTCCTGCATCAACTCCTTCATTACCAGAAATTGTGTAATCCTTACTACTTGCAATCTTCAAAGATTTTGCCTCTCCATCGTAGATGAAGCTCTTAACTGCAACTGATGGAATTGCAACCGGTGTCAACTGAACCTCCTCCATGCGA
>JAZUGF010000063.1:0-17075 GCA_045641065.1 Paludibacteraceae bacterium
GCGTTCATCCTGAGCCAGGATCAAACTCTCCGTTGTATGAATTGTTTTTTCTTAGTTTTTCTCAGATCTTGCGCTTAATAAGAACCTCTTGTGTGTACATAAATTAATTTATGTCCCGTTCTTCCTCGTAAATTGCAAATATTTTCAAAGATCTCTATCTTTTAGCGTCGAACTCTCGTTTGAGTCGCTTATTTTATCGCTTTCTTTCAGGCTTCGTTGTCGTTCCTTCCCGAAAGCGAGTGCAAAAGTATAGCACTTTTCGGTACTGCGCAAGCGTTTTACTGATTATTTTTCAAAAATGTTTCTAAACCGCTGATTCTACGAGATATAAATTTTAAAATTAACGCTTAAACAAAAAGAGACAGAGCTATTTGCCCCGTCTCTTTAAGCTAATATCTATAAGCTCTAAACTTTATCCTACCTCACATCCGTTCGCAACTTCCTTGCTTGGTGAAATAACAACAAGCTTTCCATCACTGTTAACGGCTGACATAATCATTCCTTGGCTCTCAATACCCATCATCTTTCTTGGCTTGAAATTAGCCACGAAACATACCTGCTTTCCTACAAGCTCTGCTGGGTTTGGATAACTCTTGGCGATTCCTGAAAGAATTGTGCGGCCGCCCATACCGTCGTCGATCTTAAACTGAAGTAGTTTATCTGACTTTGGTACATTTGTGCACTCTAGAATCTTGCCGACGCGGATGTCTAGTTTCTCAAAGCCTTCAAAGTCGGCATACTCCTTAACTTGTTCTGGCTTCCAAGACTCTGCTTTAAGTTTAGCCTCAGCCTCAGCTGCTGCAACCTCGTTCTGTGTCTTGATATCCTGTAGACGCTTAACCTGTGCGTCAACCAATGCATCCTCAATCTTCTCAAACAACAATTCTGCCTTACCTAGCTCTGCACCTACAGCTAACAAATCAACCTTACCTAACTGATTCCACTCAAATGTCTGCATGTTGAGCATCTTACGCAACTTCTCTGATGAGAATGGCAAGAATGGCTCAAATGCAATTGCCAAGTTGGCAGCAATCTGCAATGCTATATGTAGGATAGACGCTGTACGATCCATGTCTGTCTTTGCAAGCTTCCATGGCTCTGTCTCTGCCAAATACTTGTTACCGATACGTGCCAAGTTCATTGCCTCCTTCTGTGCATCACGGAACTTGAAGTTGTCAAGCAACTGCTCAAGTTTAGCCTTCACGTCGGCAAACTCTTTCAATGTCTCCCTATCGTAGTCTGTCAACTCCTTAAGAGCTGGCACCTTGCTGTCGAAATACTTAGAAGTAAGTACCAATGCACGATTGATGAAATTACCGTAGATTGCTACAAGCTCGTTGTTTGTGCGTGCCTGGTAGTCTTTCCAAGTAAAGTCGTTATCCTTTGTCTCAGGAGCGTTAGCAGTCAAAACATAACGAAGTTCATCCTGCTTTCCTGGGAAGTCAACCAAATACTCATTCAACCATACAGCCCAGTTGCGAGATGTAGAGATCTTATCACCCTCAAGGTTCAAGAACTCGTTGCTTGGCACATTGTCTGGAAGGATGTAACTGCCCTCTGCCTTTAGCATTGCAGGGAAGACGATACAGTGGAATACGATATTATCCTTACCGATGAAGTGAATCAAACGAGTGTCCTCGTCCTTCCACCACTTCTCCCAATTACCATATTTAGCAGGATTTGCGTCACACATCTCCTTAGTGTTGCTGATGTATCCGATTGGAGCGTCGAACCATACATAAAGCACCTTGCCTTCTGCTCCTTCTACTGGAACTGGGATACCCCACTCCAAGTCACGAGTCACAGCGCGTGGCTGAAGATCCATATCCAACCAGCTCTTACACTGTCCGTATACATTTGGACGCCACTCTTTGTGATCCTCCAAAATCCACTTCTTCAACCAATCCTGATGCTGGTTCAAAGGCAAGAACCAGTGCTTAGTAGGACGCTTAACTGGCTTTGAACCAGATAGCTTACTTACTGGGTTGATCAACTCCTCTGGTGATAGTGTACTACCACACTTCTCACACTGGTCACCGTATGCACCTGCTGCGTGGCAACGTGGACACTCACCGACGATATAGCGGTCTGCCAAGAATGTCTTAGCCTCCTCGTCGTAGTACTGCTCGCTTGTCTGCTCTACAAACTTGTTGTTGTCATACAAAGTCTTGAAGAAGTCAGAAGCTAACTTATGATGTGTCTTAGAAGTTGTGCGTGAGTAGACGTCGAATGAAATTCCAAACTCAGCGAATGAATCCTTGATGATCTTGTGGTAACGATCCACAACATCCTGTGGAGTGATACCCTCTTTTCTTGCACGAATAGTAACTGGCACACCGTGCTCATCTGATCCACCGATGAAAATCACATCCTCGCCCTTCAAACGAAGGTAACGAACATAAATATCCGCAGGAACATAAACGCCTGCAAGATGGCCGATATGCACTGGTCCGTTGGCATACGGAAGAGCTGACGTTACGGTCGTTCTCTTATATTTCTTTTCCATTATATCTTAATTTTTTCTTTTTTTATCTTTTTTCGACGGGGGCTATTCCATCTATAAAGACGTGACACGTCGCGTCTCTACGCCTGAAAGCGGTGCAATTCAGCATTTTGCATTCCGCATTTAGCATTTTATTAGTCTACGTATTTCAATGAAGCATTTGTAGCGTCGACTGTCAATCTGACTTTTCTGCCCAAACAAATAGCATTGTTAGGCTGGTCGTGACCAACATTTACTCCATACATGATAGGAATATCCTGATCCGCAAACTTGCTTGCAATGATTTCCTCGACGCTTCTATCTGCACCCTGAGTCATCTTGATAAACTGGCCGACAACAACTCCGACAATATTATCAAGTTTGCCACTCAACTTAAGCTGAGTTAACATTCTATCCAAACTATAGTTGCTCTCACCTGTATCCTCAATGAAAAGGATAGCCTGTTTTGTGTTCAAATCGTAAGCAGTACCACCAAGGCTGTAGATCAACGATAGGTTTCCACCCACAAGTCTACCCTCTGCTACTCCCTGATTACAATTCTTATTTGTAGCAATAGTCAATCCTTCAGCCTCACCGAACAAAGCCTTACGAAGACTCTCTGCAGTAGCAGAATTGGAAAGATTGTTAGCCATTCCTCCATGTATTGTCTCCACTCCAAGATTATTTATCGCAGCGTGAAGAGCAGTAACGTCGCTATATCCTACAATCCATTTAGGACGATCTATCAATGCCTCCAAATCTAAGAAAGGAAGAGTCATTGCAGCACCATATCCACCACGAGCAGCAATCATAGCTTTTACTGTAGGATTGTCAATCAGTTTTTGTGTGCCGTCAACTCGGTTTGCCAAGGTTCCAGCGTATCTACCGTCTACTTTATAAAGATTTTCAGCCTCAACCACATTCAACCCCCAACTCTTGATCGTTTCAATGCCAGCTGCCATCTCCGACTTAGAAACAGCATTCGACAATGCGAAGATTGCCACAGTGTCGCCCTTCTTCAAGAACGGAGCACGGATATCCTCAGTTATCTCCTTCTGATTAGAAAGGACAGTAGAGTAATACTCTTTATTATAAATATTTGTGTATTCGTTTGTGATATATTCATTAGTGATATCGTCCCCACACGAAGACATAATCACCAAGCCACCACAAGCGGCAATTAACTTTGTCAATAATCTCATATCGTTAGCCCATTTTAAATTTGATTGCAAATGTACTTTTTTTAGGAGATTTTAACAAATAAAAAACGGTCTGCTTTCACAGACCGTTTTTATCTATAATTCATCAATCATTATTCATTGATCAATGTGAAGTGACCAACATACTTCTTTCTGATCTCCTCAATCCAGATTTCATACCAGTAGTCGGTAGATGGCATCTTGTGTCCGTTATACATACCATCCCACGACTCATCTCCTCTGATCTCAGTAAGTTTCTTACCATAACGATCGTAAATTGTCACTCTCGCATCAGGGTAAGCCTCTGAAATCACATGCGACATGAAGGCATCATTATCACCGTCGCCATTAGGAGTAATGACCACTGGGATCTCAAAGTCTGGAGCCTGAGTATCAAACTCATATGAACTCATACATCCGTTAGCATCCTTAATGACAACTGTATGATGACCATACTTAACATAAACCTCCTCATTTGTAGAGAACTCTTCAGCAGCGTCGACTTTATACATGTATGGCGACTCTCCGTAGCTTGTGTTAGGCACAATCTCCACATTATGATAATCAATCTTAGTAACAGTGTCGACTAGTGGTGCTCCTGCGATAGTAACCTCGATATCATCAAACTGAGGATCACAAGCCTCTGAAGTAAGCATTACCTTATATCTATATGTGCCTATCTTCTTCTCATTGAATTTCAAGACACTACTTGAAGACACGACTGAATCCTTGTCTATATCTCTCCACTCATAACTCAACACATCGCCTTCAACTATATTCAAACCGAATTTCAAGTTTCCAATACTATTCTCACACACTGTAGTATCCTCTCCATTGATAGAGAAATCAATTGGTTTGGATGCACTAACATTGATTTTCTCGACTATCTTACATCCTCCATTCTGAGAAATTGTAAATGAGTATGTAGTCTCACTTTCCACTGGAGTCACAGTGGCAGTCATACCATTTCCATTGACAATCAATGTCGGATCTGAATCCCACTTTATATCTGCAGTGGTTGGATTAAGATTCTCTATACCGATTATCTCTGAACTTCCAATACAAACAGGATCAACATCCAAGAAATCATATGTCGGACGCGGAAGAACTGTAACAGAACCGAATGTTCCAGACAACTTACATTTTTTATAAGATGCCTCATAAGTGTACTTTCCGGCATTAGCAGATGTAACCTTCTTCAATACTAGAGATGCATCATTGCCAACCTCTGAATCGTCTTTCTTCCAAACCACATTTGTAGCCTCTACTCCTGCAGTAAGATCAGCGACTAATGTTATGCTCTCGCCCTCACATATTGTAGAATCAAATGCAATTGTGTTGTCTTCAATAGGAGTTGGAATAATCTCTACAGCGAAACCTGTCTCACATCCGTTGACATCCTTATATTTCAATTTATAGATACCACCCTTCTTAGTGATTGTGTTACCCGCTATTGCATTATCCCACATGAAATCTGTTCCAGCTACATCTGCAACAATTGTAACGTCGCCACCACAACTTTCAAATTTTGCACCCTCTTTAGTAGCAATCTCATTTACACCAGGATCTGAACTTCCATCCTCAGATATCTTGATTGATCCATCAATCTTACCATTAGTGATTCCGACAGTCTTTGTCTTTGTCACTTTGCAGACTCCATCAGTAACTGTAACAGAAAACTCTGTCTCTTTGTTGATTGGGTCACTTAAAATATTATCTGCATTGGCCGCATATCCCTTCCATGAATAGCTTAGAGTTGAGTCCTCAATCTCTTTCACTGTCATATTCACATTCAACTCTGCTTCAGAGTTAGGGCAAACCTCAGCCGGTGCATCTATATCAAAATCCAATTTATGAATCTCAACATTGATTGTCGATCGGTCAGATCTACAAGTCTTCTCTTTGCCCTCAACAGTGAACGATATAACTCCTTCAAGTTGAAGACCTTTCTTAGTCTCCGAAACAATAGGATCTCTAAAATATTCTCCGAATTTAGTGTAGAACTCAACTCTTGTAGTCTTAGGCAACCACAACATATTTACATTGATAGGCTCCTCACAAGATGCCGTATCATGAGTTATAATAGTTGGCTTAGCGAAGATGTGTGCCTCAACAAACACAGCCCCACTTGTACCCTCTGTATTACGTTGAGCAACGTAGTATTTGTCAACTATCTCATCTTTGACAGTCTCTCCCGATCTTTGTGATGTTGTGTTTATAGTTGGCATATCATCTTCTCTACCACCCTTCTCCGGATCACCATTATACCAAACCAATGTATAGCCAGTACTAGGTGTAACATAACTTGAGAGTGGATCTGGAGTATCTCCTTCACAATAATATGCATTTTTAACCGTTGGCGTTGGGATTTTAGAGATAAACACAGTCACCGTACTAAACTCACTTCTACAGTCATTCTTTACCTGCTTTACTTTATATGTAAGCGTAGTTAAAGCCTTGCTCAAATCAACATCTGCCATAGTTGGTGAAGGAGCTGTTGTTCCAATCAACTCACCATCCTCAGTATACCATTCAATTGAGTAATCACTTGATATAGGTTTAGCAGCCGATTCCAAAGATGGGAATTTATCATTTACTGCATCCGTCAATACATAGCTTACCGATTTTGTTATCACAGCTGGCACAAAATTGACAACTACATTAACATCAACTTTCTTTCCAACACATTTTTCTCCATTCGGTATCTGATATATTGGTTCAACATGATAGTAATAAGTTGCTGTTTTTTCAGTCACTTCTGTATTTGGGTTCAAATCATTAGTACGGCTTTCATTTAGATACCATTGGTAGCTTGTTGGCGTCTTGCAATTTGGACAAGCAGTCTTATCAACCTCTGCCTTCAACTCTTCTGCAGCCTCACCAGCACAATAGTTGATTTCAACATCCTCCTTCAACTTAGCGACATCCACAGTAGTGATTGTGAAAGCTGTCTTTTCACTGACAGCCTCACCCTTCTTCTGAGCAACAGTGAATGTCTTCTTTCCTGCTTCAGTAGAAGTATATGTGCCCGGATCTGAAATCTCATCTCCATTCTCATCATACCATATCAATTCAGCATCCTCCTCCTTCTTCACAAGTGAAGCGACTTCAATCTGTGAACCTACACAAATTGTAGTGTCACTTGGATTTGGTTTCTGGCTGCTAGTAACGACGACAGTTATAGAAAGTGTGTCTCCAAGACATCCATTCTGACTTTCACGTACAACGTATTTCTGAGGGCCTTCAGTACTCAAATCTACAAGGATTGGAGCACTAATCTCAGCCTCACCCTCACTATCATACCATACAATCTTATTTCCAGTCTTAGAAGGTGTAACCTTATCTGTGATATTCTTTGTCACACCCGCTGTAAGAGGCGCTTCAATCTCCTTTTCTGCTATTATTGGTGTAGACGGTAATTCCTTAATCTCCACATTCCATGGCTTCGGCTCACTCTTACATCCATTGACATCTGTAAGAACATAGAAATAAGTTTCGACAACATCCTCTGCAGGAATCTCTGCCACATCTACAGCAAACAACGTATGGGCATCCTTATACCATTCGATAGTATAGTCGTCGATAGTAACGTCGCCAATAGGAAGAGATTCATTTTCACAGATCGACTTTTCAGGAACTACCTCATCAGGAAGTGCGTTCACAGTCAAAGTGACAGAGGGCGACGTTGGAGTCGTAGCAGTAGGGCAGTCAGGATCAGAAATCTTCACCTTATATTTACCTGGTTCTTTCACCACAAGTGTATCCACTTTTGATGCTTCCCCTATAGGTTCGCCATCAAGATAGAACTGATATAGATACTTCTTGCTTGCAGGAGTACCGACAGCTACTAGCACAGCTGAATCTCCGGCACATATAGTATTAACACTTTCTCCATCCTTAAATGTAAGCTCTGCTTTTTGCACACCCTCACAATCATTACCACACCCAGACACAGCTTGCGCCATAATGCTTCCAGTCTCATACCCTAATAGTGTTACGTAGGCATAATTAATGATGGATTCATTACATTCTTTCACCTTACCTTTCCATGTAACAGTAAACGAATCTCCATATGCAATAGGATTCTCTGCTAGAGAAGTCCAAACGATAGAGTCGCCTTCTGTGCCCTTGAAAAATTGTCCTGTTCCATCACCAGCGACAGAAACAAATTCAACTTCTGCAGGAACAAGGTCGACGATAGTTAAATCGTAAGCATAATCTGAATGAAGATGGATATTAGAGAATTGCTGTGTTCCACCGTCATTGGAAATAGAGATGTAGCCTGGATTGATTGTCTTTATATTGTCGAATGATACCGGAGCCCTGGTTGAGGTATCTTTATCAAACCAGATGGTCAAAACATCGTCAACAAGCTTGAATCTGATATCCATTTCTGACTTAGGCAGAGAAATTGATTTTGTAACAGGAGCAGAATTGCCATCAGTCATTGTTATTTCCACTGGTCTTGAAGTCTTCAAATCAAACTTTAATTTTAGTTTGTCTCTGAATACAAATTCAAAAGGCCCTTGGTCTTTTGTCAATACACAATGGAATGAGAAATATCCGTTCTTAGAGTAAGAATTCTTAAACGTCACGGATCCATTCTTGTTTATTGACACTAATCCTGTGCCATTAGCCTGTGCTTCTGTCGACAATGTCAAATCAGATACATTTTTTCCTGCATTTTCAAATATTGAACCTTCTGTCTGCTTGTAACCAATTGTATATTCTATGTCATCACCTACCTCATACACTTTAGCATTAGCCACTTTTGTGAAAGATTTACGGCTTATTATAGGTTTTGGCACTTTAGAACAAGTGACAGTAACTTCAGCAGTATCGCTAATAGGAGAGTTCTTATCTGCAAGAATCCAAGCGACATTGTAAGTAGGCTCATCTTCTGTCTCACATTCTTTACCAGAAGGGAAACTTGCTTTTGCAGCATAAATAATAGAACCTTTCTGTCTTACCTGCATTAATGGAATCTCCCATTTTACCACCCAACGTCCATCTGCAATTTGATAATTATCCCAACTTGCTTCGTATTCTGCAAGTGGACATTCATTCAAGAAAGAGACGAACTCCATTCCTTTCGGAAGAGTGTCAATAACGACTACATTGTAGGCTTCCATACCTGGCATAGGGCCATTTCCCAAAATACGACGCCAAGCATATCCATCGTATTCCTCTACCAGCATATTATCAATCACATGTGTCGGAGTTTCACAAATACTTGGAAGATACTCTTTAACTGGTTTTTCTATAGATTCACCTGTTAAAGGATCTATTTCTTGCCAACTTGGCGAAATAGGATAATAGGAACCATTCTCAGCATCCACAGCTGATGGATTCCATGACCAGTCGTCAGTAAAATCCGTAGATTCATATGACTGAGTAGCAATCGCACCCTTTATACGAAGTGGTGAAGATCCACCCCTATGAACACGACGTGTCATACCATAATAATTTGACACAAAACCAGTATGGGAAACCAAAAAAGGTGCAAATTGAATACTCAATCTTTGATTCCACTTTCCTCTTTCATCTTCATCCTCAACGATTGTTTTATGTTCTACTATTACTTGATCTTCTTCTGTACGTCTACCTTCATAGTTTTCCGTGTTCCATGACCAAGCGGACAATCGATCACATCCATCAGTACCTGCCAAACAATCAAAACCAGTATCATGCAAATAATAAGCTATTCGATAATTTCCATAATCAATATATGGTTCAATCGCGTCGCTATACAATCTGAAATATAATTCCATTCTGGCTCCATTTCCTGGCATATCACTTTTGCCCACTGCCACATTGACACGAGGACGTCCACCATCTAGCCAACCTGCTTTTGATGAGTTTTCGAAATCAATTCTATACTCTACAGTGTTGTCTGGATTTACTTTTTCCACGTTGGCAGTTTTTTCTATAGTCAATGAACGCATCCTTATATCTACACAGTTACGTTGCATAGTTGAAGTGATATGGTTAGGATACTCATTTGTGACCCAACTGCATTCATTACACTTGATCTCTGCCGTAGTACAATATCTTTTTTCTGCGTTTGGTCCGATAATACATGAATAAGAGACCTGTCCAAATGTTTTTGACAAATTTGGTGCTGTTGAATCAAGAGCTGGTCCTTCAATATCATCACTTTTTAATCCAGGTACAGTTCCTAAATCCCAAATGATTTTGTGTGATCCACGAATATACTTTCCTCCATTTGAGATTGAACTTTCGTCAACAATAAAATCTTTAGGAACGTTTTCTTCAATGGTGACACTCTTCGCATCAACCGAACCAAAGTTGCGGTAATCAAGCAAATATGTTATCTTGTCTCCTGTATAAGCATATGTGATACCATCCTTGATTGCTCTATATATTTTCAAATTTGGCTTTGCTACGATTTGGCTTGGAGCAATATGATTTCCTGTTCCAATGACCATACCTAACCAACGGAAGAATCCATGAAAATAAACAGGAACAGAAGTCAAATATCCATCACCTTCGTCATCTACGTCCCACTCAATATTACACTGACGATACAACAGACCTGCCAAGTCCAAATCCTTTGCATTGATGGCAGAAGCCATACCAGTACCTGGCACCCAGTTAAGTGTAAATGTTGAAACTGTGGAATCTTTACCATCCGGCTGAACATTCCAGTTCAATGTAGAAGGTCCCTTATAATGAACACTAGGACCACCTCCGTATTTCGTACATTCTATTCCTCCCCAGCCTTGAGGATCATTCATATATCCCGATAGTTGCTTACTTGCATTAAGCTCATATTCATTGCCGCCCTCAATCCATTGGTGAGTGTCTGGATCCCATGAATAATCAGGGTTTCCATGCCAAGTATAGTTGAGTGATGTACGCCATGCAGAACGGAAACGTCCTCCTTGATTTCCTGGCAAAAGTTCTACTGTATTGTCGTCTTTTACATTTAGCAACTCTCCCATGAATATATTTTTGGGATTTTGCTCAATCCAACGACCTACAATCCAATCACCAGAAGCAGCTCCACGTTTGAACTGATTAATTTCATATTCAGTAACTTTAGGGCTCTTCAAAAGTTTGAATAAGTTGTAGAACTCATCAAAATATCCCGAAGGAAGGTAGTCAACGTGCATTATACATGATCCAGCAAACTCTGGGATAGTCATAACACCATCAATCTCCTGCGGGTTCTGAGTTGCCCAACGTGTGATTTCCGCCCATGTATTTCCTCCTTTCATATAGCCATCAAGACCAATGTCTCCAGAGTTGTGTCGACGAGGCTCACCATCTGCTGGGAAACGAGTGGTCACTTCCACTAGGCCATGAATGACGTCCACCATTTCATCAAAATATGAGAAAGTCTTGCCTCCAAAAACTTTTATTCCACTATCATCACCCCATTGCTTCCAAGCAATATAAATAGCAAGACAAATATCAATGTCTCCATCTGTAGCGGCATCACTCGTGTTATCGGCAAGAGTGTTATTACCATATCCATAATCTGGGTTTAAAACAGTTCCGTCTTTGAAACTTGGCTGTTTATTTCTTGAACGGTCATGCATGCGCATCCATAATCCATCAAAAGAAACCTTATCTCCCATCACAGCTGCGGCAAGAAGAGCATATCCGTCTCCTTCTCTACAGTCGTAAGGACATCCATTGTTTCCTTTAATGTATTTCACACCACCGACTTCCTCTCCGGTGTATGTCCACTCATTGGCAAAGATCTGATATGCGTCACGGATATCTTGTTCCATCTCGGCATGAACAACTCCTTCTGGGTTGATTGTACCTAGATTTTCCAATCTATGGGAATCCCCATATTCATATGGTAAAAACTGAGGAAATGGAAATTTAGGATTTCCAGAATTGATGTGAACTGGCACAAAGGCACTAACAAAACTAGCTGACATAGCTAATGCCGCAGTCGCTCCAAAATATATTAATTTACGCATTATTCCTTTCATGCAAATTAAATTTTATTGAGTACCCTATTATTTTAGTGTTATGTTTTAGAATTCAACTTGCAAATATCTAATTTTTTTGCCGTATTTACAAATTTTAAGGAAAAGTTTCAAGGTTCAGGGTTCAAGTTTCAGAATTTTGAGTCCAAGTTCATCGTTTATGACAAAAATCTAAACAATTAAATTACATTTAATTATGAACATTTATTAAAAATAATCTCTAAAATACTTGCAAACTACTCAAAAGAGCTATACCTTTGCATCGCAATTCAGAAATGAAATGCCCAGATGGCGGAATCGGTAGACGCGCTGGTCTCAAACACCAGTGGGGCAACCCATCCCGGTTCGATCCCGGGTCTGGGTACGCAGAAATCCTGATAATCAAATGATTGTCAGGATTTTTTATTTTGAGTTTTCAAATAATAAAACTAAGTAATATTATACAATAAATGGAGACATGGCATGCCCACATCTCCATTACATACAAATTTGTTCCAGGTATTATTCCCAAGCAAAAGAATAATGCGTTCCTCCAAGAGTCGATGCTATCTGCACATCAGTAGTATAGCCATCTGCATCAAATGCCCACTTGTATTTTACCTCTTCTGTACGAGAATTGTACTTAAGCGTCTTTGAGACAGGAAGATATTTAGTTGCGACTCCCATGTTGCCATATACAGGATTTATGTTGCTGCCATACGACGAAACATAACCTTTTGAATTAAGACTCAATTCATAATGGCTTGTCAAAGAATCTCCCATATAATTATCAGCAATCACTTCACTGCCCTCATAAGTATAAAGACATTTTGAACCATTACCAAAAATAGCAGCAACACATTTTCCTGACTTATCGTACTCAAATGTGGTTGTATCTGAGATTTCGTAAAAGACAAGAAGAAAAATACAGTATCTTATTCATGCAAAAATTATTTTAATCTTTTCAAGATTAATTATTATCGGCAAGTCATACATACAAAAACAAACTTTTTTAATTATACTGTTCTAATTTCTAAAAAATGAAGGCACAACACGCAGTTAAACTAAAAGATAGAAACACGAAAACCATGTCTCTATCTTTACATCAAATTATCGTTTATCATAATACCCCATCAGAGTCTTTGCTAAATCTCGCATCTGATCTCTTACTGACTGTGGTTCAAGCACTTCTATCATACCTCCCTGCATCATCACTAGCTGTAGAAAATCATTCGTGATCTTGACATTCATCTCAAACACTGTCGATTCTCCATCACTTGATACAATCTTCTGCGACTCATGGAAAGGCAACGTCTCCATATAATTTCTCGCCCCACCATACGCTTTGATCAAAACTCGCTGCTTCTTTTCTTTAGTATGCATGACTCCAAGACACCCGTCATAAAATGCATCCGCGTCGAAATTCGGATCTATCTTAAATGACTTGTCTGTAATCTCGACATTTAGAATTCTATCAAGAGCATAGACTCGAATCTCGTCTTCGTTAGTGTTATTCTGCCTATTTTTCTCCACATAATGTAACGCACGCACAATCACATACCAACGTCGGTTGGCCACCTTCATAAAATATGGCTCTGCCTCAAAGTTATCCTCCTGAGCAGCGTTAAACTTTTTATATGTGATCTTCACCACTTTATTGTCGCGCATCGCCTGCATGAATGTGGTAAGCCATGTATTCCCCGACGGAATTTTCTCAAACTGCACCCTATTCTCCAACTGTTTGTCCGCCATCACCTGATTCAACACAGAATATGAATCCATCACCCATGACCTGACGGACTTGCTGTCTGTCCACAAACTCTCCGCAATGTGATAGTAATATCCCGTCATCTCCTTGTTAATCTCGATATATATGCCAAACAGATCCTTGATGCCATCTCTGAAATTGTGGAATGTACGAAGCGAAAGCTTTTTGCCATTACCAAACACTGAGTAACTCCATTTATTGCTGATCTCCTCGTAAGTTAGGTTCTTGTACTGACGCAATATATCTACAAGCCATATGTACTTTGCAAACTGATTTCCTGCCATAGTCCTATATTTTTAAGGTTTATAATGTTAACTGATTACAAATATATAAAAAGATATGAAAAATAATAGCATATCCATATTTTTACACGACGTTTAAAACTTAAACCGCCAGACTTCTGCCTGGCGGGTTTATAGTAGTATATAGTTTTTTATTTTTTCAGTTAAAGCTCGGTCTCATAATATTACTCTATCTATAGTCTCTATCTATAACAATTTTCGCATCCAAAATCACAAATCCATAACAAATAAATAAGTCCCAAAAAAATCCTAAAAATAATGTGTCCCTTTTCCAAATCCTTTTACGTCTCTCCAATTCCCTAAAGAGATTTCGATAAAAACGTCAGCGTGGGAATTGAGCCTAACTGCAACGCTGTCTTTTTTTAACGTTTTTAACAAAAGTAGAGTAAAAATTAAATAGTTGTTAACAAAACTATATGTCCTTCGACATATTATTTTGGTAATAAAATTAAATACTTGATTATTAATAATTTAGACTGTAGTTGGAAAATATGTTCTACAAAAGTGTTTTTTATAACATTGAGATAAGAAAAATGGCCGTTTCGCTAGATATATATAGGGATTCCGAATGATTTGAGACTCAAAATCACAAGCACAAAAAAAGATTTTCAATATAACTAATACAATAAAATTTCTAATATTTCGTTAATATAATGGTCAAAATTTTGCTTTATCCTACGTCATACATATAGGAATATAAGTACAATTTTGATTAAAAAGGATAGGTATTTCAATCAATAAGTCCTATTTTTGGAACCTGAAAAACTAAAACTACAAAAAATGAAAAAAAACAAACTATTTAGTTTGCTTTGCCTAAGTGCTGTGCTAGTAAACACCTCATGTTCTAAGGATGAAGATGACGACAACAACTCAGACAACAATCCCGTTGTGACTCCAGTAGTGGATGAATATGATGCAGCGGACGCAAAAGAAACAGAGAAATATTCTTTCTACGGTGCAGAGATGTTCTCAACAGAGACATTCACTTATGGTAAGTTTGAAGCCAAGATGAAGATGGCATACGCACCTGGATGTATCAGTTCAATGTTCCTATACTACAACAATTCCTATAAGGGTGGTTCAGAGATGTGGAATGAGATCGACATCGAGGTAATCGGCAAACAGCCTAACGGATTCCAGTCAAACATCATTACTGGAAAGAAAGAGAAGCAAGTCACTTCAGAACAGATGATCGGCATTGGAGCTCCTATAGCAGATGATTTCCACATCTATACTGTAGAATGGACTCCTAATTATGTTGCATGGTTTTTTGATGGCAAAGAGGTCAGAAGAAATGAGATATCCAACGATACAAAGAAGCAGGTTGCAGATTTGATTAAGGCTCAGAGCCTACGTTTCAACATCTGGTCAAGCAAGTCTGTTGAGTGGGTTGGTAATTTCTACCAGAAGAACATTCCTATCACACAGGAAATTGATTACGTGAAGGTATATGATTATAATGAAGACGGTACTTTCACAGAGAGATGGACAGATGAGTTTGATTCATTCAACAGCACTCGTTGGGGCACAGGAAACTGGCAGATGGAAAATGTGTTGGAGCGTCCTAAAAACGTTGTTGTTGAAGATGGAGTGTTGAAGCTAAAACTTACTAAGGAGCTTAAACCATCATACAACTATTAATTATTTGGGGTTATATTCGCATATAATCATATTAAAAAAGTGGGTGTATCAAAATTGATATGCCCTCTTTTCGTATTTAAAAATCAACGAAAAAAAATCAAAAAAGCCCCGACTTTCTCAAGCTGGGGCTTTGTGTTTTCATAAAGATTTTCTATCTTTATAGAAATCAAATACTTAATGGCTACAAAGTTACACTTTAGGGATTACAATCCCAAACAAATGCGACTTTTTCCTGAGAGACTGGATAAAGATATAGACGAGAACGATCCCGTCCGAGTTGTCGATGCTGTCGTAGACGGCCTGAAAATCAGCATTTTCGACGATTTGTACTCTGATTTGGGAAGGGACGCATACCATCCCAAGATGATGTTGAAGGCGGTCGTCTATGGATATATGAACAACCTGTATTCATGCCGCAAAATCGAGGCAGCACTAAAAAGAGACGTGCACTTCATATGGTTGGCTGACTATGAGCAGCCAGACTTCAACACCATCAACAGGTTCAGAGAAAGGATGAAGGACAAGATAAGCGAGGTGTTCACCCTACTTGTCCTCGAACTTGTGGATAAAGGATTCATCTCACTTGATGTCGAGTATATAGACGGGACGAAGATCGAGTCTAAAGCCAACAAGTACACGTTTGTGTGGAGGAAGTCGACGGAAACAAACAAGGCGAGGCTGATTAAGAAGATAGAGACACTTCTCGAACAGATCGACGACGCGATCGCGCAGGAGAATGCGGAGCAGGAGAATGTAGGGAGTTTCTCTCCTGACGACCTTAGAAAAATGTCGGAGAAACTGAACGAGAGCATGTTGGAAAAGAAGGAGCAGGGCGACAAGGAGGCGGAGAAAGAGATGAAGAGACAGATGAAGGAGCTTAACCAATACGCCGACAAACTGGAGGAGTATGAGGAAAAGCTTGCGATCCTCGGAGACCGAAGCTCATACTCAAAGACAGACAACAGCGCGACGTTCATGCGAATGAAGGAGGACGCGATGAACAACGGGCAGACCAAGCCAGGATATAACCTCCAGATAGGAACGGAAAACCAGTTCATCCTTGACTTCGGATTGTTCCAGACACCTGGTGACCCGACCACGATGAAGCCTTTCTTCAACTCCTTCATGGAGAGATACAGCAAGTTGCCGAACACAGCGGTCGCGGACTCCGGCTACGGTTCGGAGGAGAACTACGAGTTCATGGAACAGTCTGGAATAGACGCATATGTCAAATACAACTGGTTCCACCGCGAACAGAGAATGCACTACGCCCCGGCTCCATTTAGCCAGCAGGCACTATACTATAATGAGGAGGACGACTACTATGTATGCCCGATGGGCCAACGCATGACCCGAATCGGAACTGTAAGGACAAAGACCGACACCGGATACGTCAATGAATTAGCACTGTACAAAGCTCAACGCTGCGAGGGATGTCCGCTAAGAGGAAGCTGCCACAAGGGGAAGAGCGACAGAGTAATCGAGGTGAACCACAAGATGAAGGAATACCGACGGAAAGCGTGCGAAAGGCTCTTGTCTGAAGACGGGGTGAGACTCCGAGGACAACGATGCATAGAGCCGGAGGCGGTTTTTGGGCAGATGAAATACAATATGGGCTACAAACGATTCCGCCACTTCGGTTTGGACAAGGTCAAAATGGACTTTGCCTTCTTCGCTATTGCCTTCAACCTAAAGAAAATGTGCTCGATAATGAGGAAATCGGCCTAAAACGGTAGA
>JAZUGF010000064.1:0-10888 GCA_045641065.1 Paludibacteraceae bacterium
CTATCGAGCCATGTCGTACAGCTCTTCAGAGTGCAGGTTACTCAACATCAGATATCGACGATGTTATCCTAGTAGGTGGTTCTACTCGTATCCCTGCAATCCAGAGTGCAGTAGAGAAGTTCTTCGGTAAGGCTCCTAACAAGGGTGTTAACCCAGATGAGGTTGTTGCTCTTGGTGCAGCTATCCAGGGTGGTGTACTTGGCGGTGATTTGGCCGACATGGGTGCAGGTGCAGGCGTATTGCTACTTGATGTAACTCCACTTTCACTTGGTATCGAGACTTACGGTGGTGTGATGACTAAGCTTATCGACGCTAACACTACAATCCCAACTAAGAAGACTCAGGTATTCTCAACTGCAGCTGACAACCAGACATCAGTAGAGATCAACGTACTTCAGGGTGAGCGTCCAATGGCAGCACAGAACAAGTCAATCGGTCGTTTCCACTTGGATGGAATTCCAGCAGCTCCACGTGGTGTGCCACAGATCGAGGTGTCATTCGATATCGACGCTAACGGTATCCTTAACGTAACAGCTCTTGACAAGGCTACAAACAAGGAGCAGAAGATCCGTATCGAGTCTTCATCTGGTTTGTCAAAGGAGGAGATCGAAAGAATGAAGAACGAGGCTACTGCAAACGCTGCAGCAGACCAGAAGGAGAAGGAGCGTGTAGAGAAGATCAACAATGCAGACGCAATGATCTTCCAGGTAGAGAAGCAGCTTAAGGAGATCGGTGATAAGATCCCATCAAGCAAGCGTGGTCCTATCGAGTCGGCTTTGAACAAGCTTAAGGATGCTCACAGAACTCAGGATATCGCTGGTATTGATTCTTCAATGAAGGAGCTTGAAAATGCACTTCATGCAGCAAGCCAGGATATGTACAACGCTCAGCAGCAGGCTGGTGGTCAGCAGGGTGGTGGCTTCAACGGAGGCAACGCAGGTGGTCAGCAGGGTCCTAACAAGGACGACATCACTGACGTCGACTTCGAGGAGGTGAAGTGATGACTGTCTGACTAGTATGATTGAGCAATCGAAAGTTTGCAAAATATTACTTTTCATTTTGTGCCTGAGTATGTTAGCGTGCTCAGGCACTTTTGAAAAAGTAAAGTCGGAGGCTGAAACTCGTCGGGTAGACACAATCTACATCGATAGTTTGACTTGGACAGACATTGAGATAATGGGTATGAACAGAAAACCAATTATCGAGGTGGCTTGCCGCTATTTTGGCTCGTTTGAATGGGATGAGTATGAATCCGAAGCATATAAGATTCGGGATAGCATAGAAAAAATCCAGATTACGGAGATAGTCAAGAAGTCAAGGATTTTCATGCCCGTTATGAAATGTGTGGTGTGCTTCTTCGATTTTCAACACAATTCATTTTTAATGCAGAAAGGGATCTTGATACATTTGTCAATTACCAATGGCTAATGTTTTTCAAAGAAGACGAGGCGACGGTGAGGAAGAGAATAAAGGAAACCTATTCCTTTGTCCCAACCTGATGCTTTGAGGGTTCGAGGTAGAATTGAATCGCAAATGGATACCATAGATCCAGATATCTATATAGAGGATCCAGAAGCAATCCGCGATTCGTCTAATTTTCTAAAATTAGAAGATTGATTTTAGACAGATCTAATATAAATCCCGTGTGACGCAAGTTGCGCGGGATTTTTTGTTTTATGACAGTTTATAAACTATTTGAGATTTTCTTTTGTTGTTAAAATTAATCGTTTATCTTTGCCGTTAACTTATATGAAAAACTTAATAACTAAAACATAACAAAGCTTAATTTAAACTAAAACACAACAAAAACACTATGGTTCGTAGGATTGTATTACCTTTTTTTCTTGCGGTAATGACTGGTTTCACTCATGCTCAAGAGAAAATGAATCCCCAACTAGACAACGACTCGACAATCGAAATTGTAAACATCGAAAACCCAGCAGTTCAAGCGTTCTTGGCCGATAGCACTTATTTTTATGATGATGATTATAATACAAGTGTCATCTTGAATTATAATAAATCTTCAATTTGTGAATTCGACCGTGATCTTCCCAATGGAAAAGTGGTATGCTGGAAACCAAGTGTCATGGCTTCGGAGATAGAGTCGATTCGAATTACAGTAAGTGAGAACTCAGATTTTTCTGATAGTGTCACTTATAGTCCGAAAAGTCTGGATGCTAATACTTATACAATCAGTAATATGCTTCCTCAACGAAAGTATTATTACAAGGTAGAGGAGTTTCGTAGCGATGAAACTGTTTCTGAGAGAGCGAGTGGAGTGTTTCGCACTATCGGCCAGGTAAGAATGATACGTGTGGATGGTAGCCGTAATGTTCGCGATCTTGGAGGATGGATGACTCAGTTTGGAGTGCCAATTCGTTATGGCAAATTGTTCCGCAGTGGAAAATTCGATGATATTACGCCTCTTGGTATTCATGATTACAAGGAGAATTTTAATATCATGGGAGAGCTTGATTTGCGAGGAACTACACCGTATCCTTCATCTCTATTAGGCGAGGATGTTGATTATGAGGTTCATAACAATAAAGCTTATTATTCAGGCGTGACGACGCAAAGTTCTGCTTTGGCTGACAATATTCAGTGGGTCGTAGATTGTTTGCGTGATGGTAAGAATGTCGACTGGCATTGTTCATTAGGATGTGATCGTTGTGGAACGTTTTCATTCCTTATCGGAGGTTTGTTAGGAATGAATGAGATAGATCTATGCCGAGACTATGAGTTGTCGACTTTCTCTGGTCACAGACGTCCGCGTTATTTTGAAGATGCTAAAGAAGAATCGTTTGCGGACCTTATGCCATTCATCCGCAATTATGGTCCAGAAGATGATCTTGCTCAGTGTTTCTACAACTATTGGTTGAGTATAGGTATTCAATCGGATGACCTTGACTATTTGCGTACTGAGATGCTTGGTATTGATCCAGGTGAAGTTTCAAGTACACAAACTATCTCAAAGTCTTCAGAGACACATTCTCCAAGCGGTATCTTTTCTGTGAGTGGGGCTTCTTATTCATCTTTGCAAAAGGGAATAAATATCGTTGTTGACAACGAGGGCAATGCCAAGAAAGTTTATTGCAAATAAGTAAGAAAGGTAATTTGACTAGGAATTAATCCCGTGTGACGCAAGTCGCGCGGGATTTTTATTTGACGGATTATGAAGACGCGAGATCTAGCGTCTCTACAACCTGAAACCTATTCTATAGATTCCTTCTATCTCCGCATTGATATAATCAGTTGGTGGTCTATTATTGGCACTCTATCTTTGCAATGTCAAACAAGAAAACTAACTTTTAATTATTAATGCGTATGGAAAAATTTGTTTGTGATGTATGTGGGTGGGAGTATGATCCCGAGTACGGAGCACCTGAGGTTGGTGTAGCCCCCGGCACACCGTGGGAAGAGGTGCCTGATGATTTTGAATGTCCGTTTTGTCGAGCGGAAAAGGCACAGTTTACACAGGATGTGGATTATTATGAAATCTACAAAAGAGGATAATCTAAACTAATAAATGTAGCTATGAGAAGTATTGCAACATTGAATCTACAGTATGCCCACCGTTTCTATAAGTTCAAGGGTGAGGCTCAGTATCTCCACGGTCATACCGGAACGTTGACAATCGAGGTGGAGGAACCCATCAATCGTGGGGTGAACATGGTCTATCCATGCAACGAGATCAAGAAGGTGGCGTGGAATGTGCTCAAAAATTTCGATCATGCGCTTATCTTGCGTGTGGACGATCCGCTTCTCCCTGCAATTCTTAGCGTCTATGAGCAGACGGGAGTCAGAAACGGCACTCCACAGAATAAGATGAAGGGTGAGGCATTCCATACTGAGTTGGCTCAGGCGTTTCCTGAATGCAGGTTGGTTGTCACCAAAGAGACGATGACGGTGGAGGGGATGATAAAGATTGTCTACGATTTGCTAAAAGACAAACTCAACATCGTGAAGCTGACATTCGTGAGCGGCGACAACACAGCCTCAGAGGAATTCCCGTCGCATATATGCATCGATCGTTGTCCTTGTTGTGGCGTTGCACTAAATGAGAGGGGAGTATGCCCTAAATGTGGGTATAAGAAAGAAAATGATCATCCCTACTTTTAATTTTAGGCTGTTTCAGCGATAGTGTTTCTAAAAAGAGTCAACCGCCGTCTTTCACTGAAGACGACGGTTGATTTTTATTTCTCAATCTCTGCCACAAATTCCTTTGGCAGAATGACATTCTCCATATCAATTGCGTCGGCAAACAGAGGACCGATTTCCTCAATCGTGAATCCAGCGATACCGCAAGCAATCTTCGTGACAAAGAATTTCAATTCCGGATGCGACTTTGCACAAGCGATAAAATTCTGCACTTTTCCAGCGATATAATCCACACCACCTTCCATTGTGGGCAGTGCGTAACATTGTCCGGTGATACCTTCACCGACTCCCCATTCTGCACCAAATTTCATGTTGGCGACGCGAGCTGCACCACCTCCATGCATACCACGGATATTGCTGCCAAAGACGAAAATCTCGTTTGGCTTGAGAGAAGTGATGAATTCGGGAGTAAAAGCTCTGTTGTATGAAGGTGTCATATTAAGTCGAATGTTTTTTTGTGTAGATAAATTAATGAATTGTTTTAATTTTGATTCATCCATTTTCTTATTTGTTCAATGCACCATGGCAGTTGGTCTCTAACTTGTTGAACCCAAAAACGCATCACATCCCAACCTTGACGCATAAGTGCTTGATTTCGGAGTTGGTCATTATAGCATAGTTCGCCCGTCCATGTTTGATGATACATTGCACCATCAACTTCAATGTCCAGTTTTTTGCCATTGTGGAAAAGTGCGAGGTCAAGATAGTATTTATCCACGTGATATTGTGCTGTGACTGGGATTCCTGCGTCAGATAATGCTTTTTGAAGTATATGTTCCCATTCCGAAGCTTCGACAGGAGTATCTTCTCCTCCATTATACTCTGCAAAATGTTCAAGATAGCTTACACCGCATCGTTTGCAGTAATCTTTATTTCCAACAGTTACGAGAAGGGCTCGTGCTCGTGTTATGGCAACATTGAAAAGATTTCCTGTTGATTTGAGAAACATTAAACTTTGTTGCATGGCTCCTTCTGAAACAACGGGAGAAAATATAATCACATCACGTTCATCTCCTTGAAATTTATGAACAGTGTCAATTAGAATTTGATTATGTAATTCTAAGTGATTTCGCAATTCGTCATCGTTTTCCAATGCTTTTGTTATCATTTCTGATTGTAAGTGGAATGGTGTGGTGACTCCAATAGATCCATCAAAACCTAATTCAATAGACAAACGTCGGAGAATTCGTATGACACCTTCTGCTTCTTTAAGGTTATAAGCTCCTCCTTGTTCCGGTCTGATCGTTTGTCCTTTTACATCCATCCATTGCATTCCCTGAATCTGAATGCCATTGTTTGGGGAATGTAATCGATTATAATCAGTTGCAATGCGAAGTGTATTGTTGTAAAATTCTTGGTTGGAAAATTGAATTATATCAAGAAAGCTACGGTGATGGTCTCGCAGTTGAACTATGTTTTCTGCCATAGTCATACTTTCAGCAAGATCGTAAATTGAACTTCCTCTGTATGACCAACGTGGCTCTATGTTATGTCTTTGTAAAAGAGCTAAATCTGTTTGTTTGTTTAGCAAACAAATATGGTTTAGCTGTTGTTTGTCTCCAATGACAGCAACTCGTTTAGCTCGCATCATGAGAGGAATCATTGATGCAATATCACATTGACTAGCTTCGTCTATTATTAATAAGTCGTAAACAGCTTCCTTGAAAGGCAATCGTCTGCGTGCACTTAATGATGTTATTGCACTTACAGGTAGGATTTTACTAAGTTTGTGATTGTAGTCGTCTACTTTGTCATGTTCAATAAGACTGATGTAGTCGTGTATTAAAGCTTTATTTTCTGTTGAAAAATCAAGAATATGTTGGTCGAGCCAATGATTCCATACTTTTTTTGCTTTCGATTCTATTTTCACATGTTCTGTCATCATTGCTTCGTCAAGTTGTTCAAGCGATGCAGAATCACGAAGCAAAACTAACTGATGGTTATAGTCCGCTATTAGGTGTAGATCTTCAATTAGATTCTTAAATACAGTATCAAAATGGGTTAACTCGCGTTGTGATATTTTTGATTTAATCCTCAAATCTTGATGATGTTCCTCCATGAAATCATTGATCAGTTTTACTGATTTTTCAATAGTTTCATAATGTTGCTTTTCCCATTTGGAACGAAACACTTTATCCATGAAATTCTGTGGTCCATCAGTTATTTCTTGGAAATTTGTTTTAAATGAATTATATGCTTTTTCTGCTTCTATAATAGTGTAATCTGAAAGTGTACCTATTAATTGAGAGTATTTATTTCTTAAATTACATACACTTTGTTCCAATTCGTCTAATCGGTTACGGAATTCTACGATTTGTTGTTTTTTTACGTGTTTTGCTTCGTAACTATTGTATGCGTCTTGGTATTCTTTATAGCAGTTTGAAAAAGTGTTGTCTTTAGCACGTGCATTTTCCCATTGTTGAATATACTCTGAGATACATTGCTTCGTACTTTTTTCATATCGTAAAATAAGAGGAAGGTTCTTGTTAGAGTCGTTAACCCTTTTTACTACAACATTAACTGCATTGTTATTTTTACTTGTAAATAAGACACTTTGTCCATTGAATGCTGCATTTATGATCAAATCCGCAACAACCTGAGTTTTTCCAGTCCCTGGAGGTCCTGCAATTAAAGTCACATCTGCACTTAAAGCTGATTTTACAGCTTCTTTTTGTTCTAAGTTTAGTGGAAGGACTTCAAGTATTTCTTTTTTGAAAGGATTGTTTTTGTTGAACTGATTATGAATGAATTTCCATAGAATAGAGTGTCTAATATCAAGATCTCCGAATTCTTCCAGTTTTGCCAGTTCATTGCTTAATCCTACCGTATATGGTGTTGGCTCTTTTGCAAATAAAACAGCACGATTCAATATGCCATCGGAATATGTTGAACGAATTAGACCTTTATTAAGGTTGTTATAGTCAAGTACGTCTTTCCAATCCCAATTTGGCCTAAGTGTTTGAAGCAAATTTGTCAATTTGGGTAGTTCAGAGAATGAAGCATGACCTTCGGAAAAACCAAGTCCAGCTTCTAATTCGCGTAACTCATAAATATTTTCTGTCTTATCATTGGTAGAATACTTGTCAATGATATCCTTGTTGATGAGTAACTCGTCATCTATATAAAAATCTTGGGTATTGCCGTTATGCCCATCACGGTAAGAAACTTTAATTATGAAAATAGGGGATAGGAAATGTTTGATTTTTAGAATAGGGTAGCCAATTATCAGATCTTTTTCTTTGTCTTGGTTTCCGCGTAAAAAGGCATTTATTTCAGGATCTTTTAGAATTTTATTGCTGATCCATGGCAATTCAATGAAAGAACGTTCGTCTTTCATTGATACTCTTAATGTTGTGTTATTTTCAAGAGCAATACAACTGATGTAATATTTGCATATATCTTTAAGAGACATAAATTCATTAGATCAAAATTTCTTTCCTTACTTTTCGTATCCTTCGTAATAATAGCTCTGCTCAATACCTTTGATTATTACTTCTCGGTCTTCTGTATCTGATGTCAGATTCTGGCTGAGTAGGTAACGGATTTCAAGGTCGTTGATGGGAGATCGTTCCATAGCTTGGAGGTACTGGTCTTTGTCCACATATTGCCAATTGACTACTTTGCCAAGAGCTCGTTTGAGCATCATATCAAGCCAAATTCTAGTGGAGCGACCGTTGCCTTCCATAAAAGGATGGCAGACGTTCATCTCTACATATTTCTCTATTATGTGCTCGAATGTGTCTTCTGGCATTTTCTCTACTGCTGAGAGTGCAGCGTCGAGATAGAGTGTGTTGGCAAAACGAAATCCTCCTTTTGCTATGTTTTTGTCACGGATGACGCCAGCAAAAGGGTATAATCCATCAAACAGATATTTATGTATCTGCTGAAGTCCTGCCGTTGTGCCTACTGGAATTTTTGCAATGTCTCTCGACTCAAAAAGCCGTCGAGCATTTTCCAGTGATTTTTCGTCTATCTCTTTAGTTGTCATCCCTTATTTCTTTTTCTTCTTCGCCATCATTGCCTTCTTCTTAGCAAGTTTGGCTGCTTTTGCCGCTGCGGCTGCCTCGGCTGCGGCTTTCTCTGCCTCCTCTGCCTTTAGCACGTTGATCTTGTCCTGAAGTGGCTCGAAGTAATATTCCTCTGCCTGGAAGAAGCAAGCCTTACAGTTGGATGCCTCGATCTCTTTCTTGATCTGCTCTGCGATTGGCTCTTTCTCCTTTGGATCGCCCTCAAGCAATGTCTCACACTTGCCTTTGAACACTTTGTCGAAATATGCCTCTTCGTAACGGTCTTTTAGGTCAGACACGTTTGTCTCCCACTTTGTATCCTCTACCAATGCCTCTGCGTTGTGGATTGCGTTGAAGTTAGCGATGATCTTCTCTGTCGACGAGATTGTATCCGCGTCTTTCTCCATTACCATCACAGTGACAAGTTTATCGATTTTCTCAAGCTCTTTGCCATCCTTCAAACTTGCCTTTGCTGCGTTCTGCACCTCAGTATAATGAGCCTTGAATGTATTCTCATATAGGAACTCCTTCTTCAAGTTCTTCATCATAATGGTGTTAAGCATCTCGGAATAGTTGTAGATGATGGCAGATGGGTTGATGTTGGTCATACCCTTTGCCTTGTTCTCCTTGTAGCTCTTCACCTCCTTGTCGAAAGCAAGATATTCCTTCAAAAGCTCGTTCAAATCATCTTCCTGAGTGAAAACGTCGTCGCTGATAAGTTTCGACGCGTGGAGATTACGAGTCTTAACGACGCGATCGTTGACATATGAGTCGTTGATTTGGTTTGGCTTACGCATGCTTGGCTTATGGCTGCTCTTATAGTTTACAGCCACGATGATTGGAGCTGTCTTGTTTGCAACAAATTTTCTGATAGTAGCGTAATCGATGTTTGAATTATTGTCGACGCATTTCTTCAATTCTGCGTTAGAAAAATTACGTTCGATATCCTGGTTGCTTGGTGCGAACTGGTATAGACTGATAGAGTAGACTTTTCTGTCGACATCTAGTTCATTGAATAGCGAGACTGTCGAATTGAACACATACTGGCGCTCTTTAGCCTTGCTTTCAAGAAGTTTGCCATATTCGCCCGACACCTTGTTCATAGCAGAGTAGTCGTTGCTCACCTTGCCGACGTTGCCAAGCTGACGGCAAACGAAGTCTGTGATTTTCTGTGGCTGCTCCACGTTGATTGCCTCAGCGTAGAATTTCATATCTACAGGGTTAGTGCCATATGTGCTAAGAGGAAGATTGTCTGCCAATTTGATCTTGCCCTGAGTGTTTGCCTTATTGACAGACAACTCCTTATTGACAAGTTCCACCGTCAAATTATAAAGAGGGTATCTCACATCTTGAGCGACGGAAGTGCTGGAAATCTGACCTGAGATAAAAACGTTTTTGATTTTGTCTTTCTCTTTACGGCTTGTGTAGATAGTTTCAAGCTGACCTTTGAAAGCCTCAGGGTTAAGGAGATATAAATCGGTAGTCAACATTAACCAACCGTCTTCGGCGGAAAATTTCGCGTCGCCTTTTATTTCTCCGATTTGCTCGCATTTTAGCGTTAGCTGCTGATCTTGAGCGTTAGCGTTGAATGCACAGCACATATATGATAGGGCGAAAATCGCAGTCGTTATTTTCTTCATTTTTGTAGCTTTTTGAAATTATACTATAGTAAGTTCTTTGTTTTCAACAAAAATAAGAATTAAAAGTGAAATGATATAATAAATGGAATAATAATTAATCGCAGGAGGGTGGGCATTTATATAAAAATAGTTTTCTATATTTGCCATTATCTCTTCACATCACAATTTGATTATGGGAATGACAAAATTTTTTACGACATTTGTCACCATTACCTTGACGTTTATGTCTGTCACTGCAGACGCAAGATCTCGTTCTGCCAAATATAAATATGTAGACCTTGGCTTGACATCGGGCACACTATGAGCGACATACAACATCGGAGCCACAAAGCCTGAAGAGTATGGCGACTATTTCGCATGGGGCGAGACTGAGCCTAAGGAGATATACAACAATATCACATACAAATGGGGAGAAGATTTTACAAAATATAATTTTAATGACGGATTGACAACGCTTCTTCCCGAGGATGACGCTGCCACAGCCAACTGGGGATCAGAGTGGCGCATGCCGACAAACGAGGAGCAGGGAGAGCTAGTAGAGGAGTGTCAATACCAAATGACGGAGGTCAACGGCGTGTACGGAGCGAAATTCACAGGAAAGAACGGCAACTCTGTCTTTTTCCCTGCCGCGGGCGGCCGCTACGGTTCGGATGCCCGCGATGTGGGCTACTACGGCTACTACTGGTCGTCTTCGCTCAACGAGGAGTACGAGTACCTCGCTCGCTACTTGTACTTCGACGAGTACGGGGCGTACTGGGGCTACTTCAGCCGCTTCGATGGCTTCCCTGTTCGCGCGGTGCTTGCCAAATAATTCGTAATTCGTAATTCGTAATTCATAATTGTCGGTATAATCCAGACAAATTATTATATCCAACTGTAGAGACGGGGCAATGCTCCGTCTTTTGTTGTTTTTGATAAAAACTAACGAACCCCAGGCTTACGTACCTGGCTACCAATATGTCGCCACTACGTGGCTAAATTTATGATTTAGGTTGTGGTTAATTTATGTTTATTCGTGTTTTTATCTGTTTGCGACAGCAAACCTCCGTGTTCTCCGTGTTTTCCGTGGTTTAAAACAATAAA
>JAZUGF010000065.1:0-12106 GCA_045641065.1 Paludibacteraceae bacterium
TACCTGGCTACCAATATGTCGCCACTACGTGGCTAAATTTATGATTTAGGTTGTGGTTAATTTATGTTTATTCGTGTTTTTATCTGTTTGCGACAGCAAACCTCCGTGTTCTCCGTGTTTTCCGTGGTTTAAAACAATAAAGACGGGGGTATATTTCTGCATATTTATGTCAAAAGTGAATGCAAATGTGCATAAATACGAAAAGATATTCACAATTCTTTTATATTGCACACATTTTGAGTAATTTTGCAATCGAGTGACAAAAATGCACGTAGAAAGCAAAAATGATAGCAAAATGTCAAAATGAACAATAAAACTCTGATTTTGATTTAAAAAGTTCGCATTTTATTTGTTTGTGCTTACATTTTGACTAACTTTGCACTCGAAAGAAAGACAAATTGATTAAAGTAATTAAAATATGGCAGACAACTTGAAAGTAGAAGAATTGGATCAAGTGGTGGTTCGATTCTCAGGCGACTCCGGAGACGGAATGCAGCTTGCTGGAAATATTTTTTCCACTATCTCGGCCACTGTAGGTAATGGTATTTGTACATTCCCTGACTACCCAGCAGATATTCGTGCCCCACAGGGATCTCTAACTGGTGTATCAGGATTCCAGGTAAGTATCGCAGCAGACAAGGCTTTCACTCCTGGTGACAAGTGTGATGTTTTGGTGGCAATGAACCCTGCAGCCCTAAAGACTCAGTATAAGTTCTGTAAGCCAACATCATCAATCATCATCGACGTCGACAGCTTTAAGAAGGCTGATCTTGAGAAGGCTCAGTTCGAGGCAACAGACGCTGCTGGTGCAATCGCAGAGATGGGAATCAAGCAGGATGTTATCCAGGTGCCTGTCACTTCAATGGTTAAGGATGTTCTTGCAGATTCAGGAATGGATCCAAAGGCTATGCTTAAGTGTAGAAATATGCTTGCTCTTGGTCTTGTTTGCTACATCTTCAACCGTGACCTTTCAATCGCAGAGAAGTTCCTTCGCGACAAGTTCTCTGGAAAGAAGGCAGCTATCGCGGAGAATAACATCAAGGTTATCCACGCAGGTTACGACTTCGGTGCTAACACACATGCATCAGTAAGCCACACATATAATGTAGTATCTAAGCAGACTCCTGCAAAGAAGGGTCGCTACATGGATATCAACGGAAACAAGGCAACTGCATACGGTCTTATCGCTGCAGCTGAGAAGGCAGGTCTTCGCCTATACCTTGGTTCTTACCCTATCACTCCAGCTACAGACGTTCTTCACGAATTGTCAAAGCACAAGTCTCTTGGTGTGACAACAGTACAGTGTGAGGATGAGATCGCAGGTTGTGCATCAGCTCTTGGTGCTTCATTCGCTGGAGCTCTTGCAGCTACTTCAACATCAGGTCCTGGTATCTGTTTGAAGTCAGAGGCAATGAACCTTGCAGTTATCATGGAGCTTCCATTGGTAGTTATCGACGTTCAGCGTGGTGGTCCTGCAACAGGTCTTCCAACAAAGTCGGAGCAGACAGACCTTCTACAGTGTTTGTTCGGACGTAACGGTGAGACTCCAATGCCAGTTATCGCTGCTACAAGCCCAGCTGACTGTTTTGATTCAGCATACGCAGCTTGTAAGATAGCTCTTGAGCACATGACTCCAGTTGTCTTCATGAGCGACGCATATATCGCTAACGGTTCTGAGGCATTCAAGCTTCCTAACCTTGCTGAGTATCCAGCAATCAATCCTCCATACGTGCCTGAGTCAAAGAAGGGTACTTGGACTCCATACGAGAGAGATGAGAGAGATGTAAGATATTGGGCTGTTCCAGGTCGTGAGGGATTCGCTCACATCCTTGGTGGTCTTGAGAAGGACAACAAGACAGGTGCTATCTCAACTAACCCAGAGAACCACGATTTGATGACTCGTCTACGTCAGAGCAAGATCGACAAGATTCCTGTACCAGATGTAGTTGTAGAGGGTGACAAGGACGACGCTGATCTATTGATCGTTGGTTTCGGAGGTACTTACGGACACCTTCACGCTGCTATGGACGAGATGCGTGCAGCAGGTAAGAAGGTTGCTCTTGCACACTTCCGTTTCATCAACCCATTGCCAAAGAACACAGCTGAGGTATTGAAGAAGTACAAGAAGGTTGTTGTTGCTGAGCAGAACATGGGTCAGTTTGCTGCATTCCTTCGTATGAAGGTTGACGGTTTCGCACCAGCACAGTTCAATGAGGTTAAGGGTCAGCCATTCGTAGTAAGCGAGTTGGTTGCTGCATTTAATAAATTGGTTTAAGAATTAGGAAACAATTCTTAACTCTTAATTCTTAACTTTTAATTTAGAAAGAAAATGAGCGAATATACAGCTAAAGATTATAAGAAAGGACAGCCACGTTGGTGTCCAGGATGCGGTGACCACTTCTTCTTGGCGTCGCTTCACAAGGCAATGGCAGAGATTGGCGTTGCTCCACATAATATCGCAGTTATCTCTGGTATCGGATGTTCAAGCCGTTTGCCTCACTACATGGCAACATACGGTATGAACACTATCCACGGTCGTGCCGCTGCAATCGCAACAGGTTGTAAGGTTTCTAACCCTAAGCTAAGCGTATGGCAGGTTTCTGGTGATGGTGATGGTCTTGCTATCGGTGGTAACCACTTCATCCACGCTAACCGTCGTAACATCGACCTAAAGATGATCCTTCTTAACAACCGTATCTACGGTTTGACTAAGGGTCAGTACTCTCCAACTTCACCAAGAGGTTTCGTCAGCAAGTCGTCTCCTTACGGTACAGTTAAGGATCCATTCCGTCCAGCAGAGCTTTGCTTCGGTGCAAGAGGTCACTTCTTCGCACGTGCAGTTGCCACTGACGCAGAGGGTACAGTTGCAGTTCTAAAGACAGCTCACGCTCACAAGGGTGCTGCTGTTTGCGAGATCCTTCAGAACTGTGTTATCTTCAACGATGGTACACACGAGGCAGTTTACACTAAGGAAGGTCGTGCTAAGAACGCTATCTACTTGAAGCACGGTGAGAAGATGGTATTCGGAGAGAACAATGAGTTTGGTCTTGTACAGGAAGGTTTCGGTGTTAAGGTTGTGACTATCGGTCAGGACGGATACACTATGGACGATGTTCTTGTTCACGATGCACACTGCGAGGACAACACACTTCAGCTTAAGCTTGCTATGATGGAGTATCCAGTAGCACTTGGTGTTATCCGTGATGTTGAGGCTCCAACTTACGACGATGCTGTTAACGCACAGATCGAGGAGGTTAAGGCTGCTAAGAAGTACCACAACTTCGCAGAGCTTCTTGAGACTAACGATACTTGGGAGGTTAAGTAATTAATCTTACCATTATAGATTCTAATAGAGACGCGGGAAACTGCGTCTCTATTTTTTTGCATCGGGGCATTTAAAAGTAATACAAACACCATTTGAACTCTTCCTCTGCATAAGAGGGGAAGGCAAGATTCAATGCGAATATGATGGAGAATAAGTGTTTCATATCTGTTTGGGTTGGAATCAAATATAGATATTAAATTAATGATATAAAAATAAGCAATCGAAATTTGGGTATAGAACTAATATTTCTTATTTTTGCACATATTAATAAAGAGAAAAAAGGATATGCGGTACTTAGATCCAAAGAACGACATTACGTTCAAAAAAGTTTTTGGCGTACACAAGGATTTGTGTATGAGTTTGTTGAATGCATTGGTTAGTCTTCCTGATGATGCAAAAATCACAAGCATTGAATATGAAGACACAAGTGTGTTACCTACTACGGAATATAATAAGAATTCTGTGGTTGATGTGAAGTGTGTTGATAGTCTCGGCAGACATTTTATTGTGGAGATGCAGTTGTATTGGTCGGAGAGTTTTATGAGCAGAGCATTGCTTAATGCGGCGAAAACTTATGTCAACCAAACAAAGAAAGGACAGCATTTCAACACCATCAAACCTGTCTATTCATTGTGTTTGCTAAATGACATCTTTTTGAAAGGTGATAAGTATAAGAATGAATTTATTCATCATTATGCTTTATGCAATGACAATCATTCCGACTTGAAAATTGAAGGAATTGAGTTCGTCTTTGTGGAAATGCCAAAATTTAAGGCTGGTTGTAAAGCATCAAAAACTGATGCCAATAACTGGATGTCATTTTTGAATGATGTCGATGGAAAAGAATCAATAGATGAACTACCTCAGGAGTTAGTTTCTAATCCATTGATTAAAAAGGCCATTGACTGTTTGGAAGAGTCGTCGTACACTAGCCTTGAACGAGCTTACTATGATAAGTATTGGGATGCTATTTCTCGAGAACTTTCATCGTTGGATGATGCTGAGAATAGAGGAGTAAAAAGAGGATTGGCAGAAGGAAGAGCGGAAGGAAGAGCGGAAGGAAGAGCAGAAGGATTGGCAGAGGGGGCAAAAAACGAAAGAATTTCAAATATTGTAGCCTTAAAAAATGTTTTGCCTGCAAAGAAAATTGCTGAGGCTTTCAGTATGGATGTTGATGAAATATTAAGAATACTGAAAGAGAATTGATATTAAATGAGCAGGAATTCAAACTATGACTTCCTGCTCATGTTTTTATTGTTAAAATTTTACCTAAACATTCCATCCATTTTCAACCTCAATATCTGCGTCTCACATACCAGTTTGATAAACTCTTTTGCCGACTGCTTGAAGTAGGAATTCTTCAGAATATGGAATGCTCCTTCCATTGTATTGCAAGGCACATCAATCGGAATCGCAACCACGTCGGACCTGTTCTTTGCCGATATACCAGATAGAATTGAGACAATCTCACCATACGACACAATAGATAATATCGGAGAAATCGCATTGATTGTTATTTTAATATTCAAGTCGACGGGATGAGCTTTCACCACTTTGTCAATCAGATTACGTGATTGTGTCCCCTCCGCAGGAAGAATCAACGGATATTTGGCAATCTCCTCCAATGTGACCTTCTCTTTTGATGCCAAGTGGTGATCTTTCGACACTATCGCACACAACTTGTCTTCAAACAGTTTATGCGTCTCAATTTGGTCGTTTGTGATCTCCGGAGTGAAGGCAAGTGCGACGTCGATCTCTTTATGAAGAAGCAGATTCTGCAATTCATCGTTGGTCCTGCAGATAAAATTAAGTTTGATATTTGGGAATTGTTTCAGGAAGATATTGACGGTGTCCGACGTTACGATGCGAAACGAATGTGTCACTCCGATATTGAGTGTGCCGCATCTCATATTTTTCAGATCTTGCATCCTGTAGACGCAATTGTCGGAATCCTCAATTGTTCTCTTTGCATACGGAAGCAATTCAACACCTGCTTCTGTTAGACAAACGTTATGGTTATTTCGATTGAATAGTGTCGTGCCAAGTTCCTCTTCTAACTTTTTCAAACTCTGGGATAATGCACTTTGTGTAGTGTAAAGTTCTTTTGCCGCTAATGAGAAACTGCTTACTTCAGCAATCTTGATGAATGCCTTTAATTGTCTTAACTCCATACGCATTAATCTTTTTCTTCCGGCAAAATTACGACTTTTTTATTCAATGTGCTTATAATCAGCATTAAATCTATTAATCATAATTATTAAGAAATCTCATGTATGGTTATGATTGTAACTATTAGATAATCTCATTAAAAATCCTACGTCGGCACGAAAATCGCATCTAATTTTGCAGATGTAAAACAAACGAAGATGAATAGTTAGCCATTATCTATGTTGTTTTTTCAAAAACGAACATCTATTGTTACTTTAATTTGTGGGTATATTTATTGAATGCCAATTATGGATTAGATGAAACTTCTATAAATTGCAGATTGGTTATTTGATTGGGAATAGTGATTCCCCAAAAAGGCGAGGATTGTGAAATCCCCGCCTTTTTGAGTTTTTATCTCTAGCGTTAATAATCAGATGTTTAATTAAACAATCCTTCCATTTTTTGTTTCAAGGATTGAGTTTCACATAGCAGTTTGATGAATTCCTTCGCTGATTGTTTGAAGTAAGAATCTTTCAGAATGTGGAAAGCACCTTCCATTGTATTGCCAGGCACATTGATTGGAATCGCCACTACGTCTGGTCTGGTCTTCGTCGAGATTCCTGAAAGGATAGAGATCATTTTGCCATACGACACGAGCATCAAAATAGGAGTGATCTCGTTGATTACAATTTTGGGATCAAGTTCGACGGGATTGGATTTCAACACTTTGTCAATCATAGTACGTGCCTGTGTGCCTTCTGCTGGAAGAATGAGTGGATGCTTGGCGATTTCCTTCAATGTTATCTCCTTCATAGAAGCCAACTCATGGTCTTTAGCTACCACAGCACACAATTTATCTTCAAACAAATTATGCGATTCAATTTGATCGTCGATTACATCTGGTTTGAAGGCAAGAGCAACGTCGATCTCCTTACTCAATAGCATGCTTTGCAATTCGTCATTAGTCTTGTAGAAGATGTTGAGTTTGATATTGGGATAACGTTTGACAAACACATTAAGAGTGTCGGAAGTCAGAATACGGAATGAATGCGTCACACCTATATTGAGTGTGCCACATTTCATATTCATCAGATCATGCATCTTGTAGACGCAATTGTCGGATTCTTCAATCGTCCTTTTGGCATACGGAAGCAATGCGTCACCTGCTTCTGTCAATCCGACGGTATGATTGTCTCTATGGAACAGCATTGTGCCGAGTTCATCCTCAAGTTTTTTCAAACTTTGGGATAACGCACTTTGAGTAGTGTAAAGTTCTTTTGCCGCTAACGAGAAATTGCAAGTCTCTGCAATTTTAACGAATGCTCTTAATTGTCGTAGTTCCATTATCTAATAATCGGGAGTTCTAAAAATCATCCGGAGTGCAAAATTATGTCTTTTTATAATTACTCCATTTATCTGCAGTATTAAATCTGCTAATTATGGCTATAAGTAACAGTCATAACGGCTCGATTTTGGCTTATAATGGTTATTAGATAATCTTATAACGGAAAATGAATTTGATTTCAAAACAGCCATACTTTTGCAGCCGTCTTAAAGACGAAAACGAAAACGAAAACGAAAAACAAAATTAATTAAACAATATGGTTGCATTATTAGTTGTGATTGCTGCTCTATTCATTTGGAGAGCAGTGTCGAAGATTTCGGAATTAAAAAAAAATGATGGATTCATTATCGACGGAGATGCAGTGAATGTGGTGTTGTCGGAGAAGTCTGCTCATCGTGAAGAAGAAAACGCGTCAACATTCAAATACAAGTATTATGGACTTTTCTTGGCTGACTAACCTGTTCACCAACAACGAGTCTGTCGCCCACATTGCGTTGCTCTATGCCATAGTGATATCTGTAGGTATCTACCTTGGTAAGATCAAGGTGGCGGGCATCTCACTTGGAGTTACATTCGTATTGTTTGCAGGTATATTAGCGGGTCATCTGAAGTTCACAGCTCCCGTCGGCATCCTCACTTTCATCCAAGACTTTGGTTTGATCCTATTCGTCTTTATGATTGGTTTGCAAGTTGGACCGGGATTCTTCAACAGTTTCAAGAAGGGTGGAGTGACGATGAATAAACTTGCTGTGTTGACTATAATGCTCAATGTGGCAGTGATGTTCGGATGCTATTACTGCTTCTTCGACACTACTGACAAGAATAATCTGCCAATGCTTGTCGGTACGTTGTTTGGAGCGGTAACTAATACTCCTGGTCTCGGTGCTGCCAACGAAGCTCTCAATGCTGTCTTTACAGATGGCGATGCTCCGTTGATTGCCAATGGTTATGCTTGTGCTTATCCATTGGGTGTGGTAGGTATCATCTTAGCTACGATTGCCATTCGTTTCATTACGAAAACAGACTTGGCAAAAGCAGAAAAAGAGTTGGATTCTGATGCCGACGATACAGAATCCAAACCACAGAAGATGTGCATCAAGTTGACAAACAATAATTTCAACGGTGTCTCTCTGAAACAGTTGCGTAATACGTTGGATAAGGAGTTTGTTTGCTCCCGTCTGCTTCATAAAGGTGAGATGATTTCGCCATGTGGTGATACGACAGTGGTGGTTGATGATGTGCTTTTCATCGTTAGTATGGAGAGTGAGGCTAACGCACTTGTCACTATTCTTGGAGAGAAGTGTGAGATGGATTGGAGCGACGTGGGGGAGGGTAAACTGACTTCGAAAAGTGTGGTGGTGACTAACCCAAAACTCAATGGTAAGACACTTAAAAAGTTGCATCTCAACCGTTTATATGAGGTCAACGTGACTCGCATCAATCGTGGTGGAATCGAATTATTCGCGTCGCCTTCTCTTGAATTGAAGATGGGCGACAAGGTGAGGGTAGTGGGACGTGAGGATGCTGTGGAGAGAGTGCGAAAGCATCTTGGTGATTGTGTGAAGACGCTTCATGCTCCTAATCTTGCTACGATTTTCGTCGGAATTTTCGTTGGAATCTTGTTTGGAAGCATTCCGATTGCCATCCCTACAATGCCTGTGCCTCTTAAACTTGGTATTGCTGGTGGACCGTTGATTATCGCTATTTTAATCGGTAGATATGGTCATAAGATTGGTCTGGTCACTTACACCACAACGTCGGCTAATCTGATGTTGCGTGAGATTGGACTCGTGCTTTTCTTGGCTTCGGTAGGAATCAAGGCAGGTGCAAGTTTTGTAGACACAGTAGTGGCTGGCGACGGTGCTTTATATGTGTTGAGTGGATTGCTTATTACTGTGATACCGATTTTGATTGTCGGAACAATAGCACGATTGTATTATAGTCTGAATTATTATACTGTAATGGGAATGCTTGCCGGATCATACACAGATCCTCCTGCATTGGCATACGCGAACAGTGTCTGTTCAAAGGATGCTCCGGCGGTTGGTTATTCTACCGTCTACCCATTATCAATGTTCTTAAGGATTCTGACAGCACAACTTATTGTGTTGTTGGCATGCGGTTGAAATATAAAACCAAATTTTGATATTTTTAACTTAAGAGGCGAGGATTGTGAAATCCTTGCCTTTTTATTCCGACACCACAATCACCCTTGGTCATTGTGGAATCGGTTACCCTCGCGTTGCGAAATAGGGCTGCTAGCCCTTAGTCGTTTTATGTTATTTTTCTCTTCCAAATGCTTTTGCAAGTATAGCACCGCAACATCCACCTATGATATGTCCGAAATGAGAAACATTGTCGGCAACTAATAATCCATCTATCACCTCTTTGCCTATATAACATAGGAAGACAAGAATGAAAGTGAACGGAATCTCACCAGCCTTACACATTGTCAACGATGACATTATGATGCACATAAACACTATTCCTGAGGCTCCGACAATTCCCGTCGGCAAAAATAGTGCGTTCAAGATTCCTGTGATGAATGCCGTCGCAAAGATCATTCCAATTAGTGACAAACTGCCGTATTTCTCTTCCAATAGAGGCATCAACAGTAGCAGATAAACTGCATTGCCGAAGAAGTGACTGAAATTGGCATGACAGAAGATGTGGGTGAAATAACCCATAAGAATCATCGGATTTCCCGATAAAACTGGTTTGCAACTGAATATATTATTGACTACGCCTAAAGTCATGTAGTTGGCGATTGTTGCTGCAAGCATCAGTGCTAGGAATGTGATGGTCACTGGTGCGTTGAATGTTACTTTAATTCCGCTCATTGTTGTTTAGATTTAATGTTGTGCAAAGATATTGATGTTTTATTGTTTTATTGATATAAAAAGTACAATTTTGACATAAAACAAATCAGCGTCGACGGAATTTCCATCGACGCTGATTTGTTTATAATTTGGACAACTTGAAAAAAGTCTATTTATGTAGTTATAAGTATTGTTCATTTACGCTCGCCCTTGCGGACTCGCGTGGAGGGTAGGGTTAGGGCGTCCCGCCCTTAACAATCCTCTATTGGTGAACCACTTAAATAATTCTATTTTATTCTGCTTCTTCTGAGTAAGCCTTTGCTGCTGCAACGAATGCTGTGAATAGCTTGTGTGGCTTCAACACTGTACTCTGCAACTCTGGGTGGAACTGACCTGCAATGAAGAATCTGTGCGATGGAATCTCCACGATCTCAACCAAGTGGTTGTCTGGATTCATACCAGATGCGATCATTCCGTGTGACTCATACTCTGCAAGATAGTCGTTGTTGAACTCATATCTGTGACGGTGACGCTCTGAGATGTGTGTCGAACCGTAAACTTTCTCTGCCAATGTGCCTGGCTTGATCTCACATGGGTAAGCTCCCAATCTCATTGTTCCGCCCATACCTGTGATATTCTTCTGACTCTCCATCAAATCCACTACCTTGTGTGGAGTCTTTGAGTCCATCTCTGCTGAATTCGCGTCGGCATAACCAAGTACGTTTCTTGCGAATTCAATCACTGCACACTGCATACCAAGACAGATTCCGAAGAATGGAATATTGTTCTCTCTTGCGTACTTGACTGCTGTGATCTTTCCTTCGATACCTCTACCTCCAAATCCTGGAGCAACAAGGATACCGCTCATACCAGCAAGTTTCTCTGCGACGTTGCTCTCATCTACATTCTCGCTCTGTATGTAGTGAACCTTAACCTTTACTTCGTTGGCTGCACCTGCGTGAACGAAACTCTCGCTGATTGATTTGTATGCGTCTGGAAGTTCAACATATTTTCCAACCAACGCAACATCTATAGTCTTAAGTGGATTCTTGAATCTTGTCAAGAAGTTCTTCCACTCTGCCAAATCAGGCTCCTTTGTAGTGTCGAGACGTAAGTGACGCATCACAACCATATCAAGCTCCTCCTCGTGCATCATTAGAGGCACCTCGTAGATTGTAGGAGCGTCCATACACTCGATAACAGAATCTTTAGCGACGTTACAGAACAATGCAACTTTTGCCTTCATTCCGTCGTTCAATGGATGCTCTGTACGAAGCACCAAGATGTCTGGCTGGACTCCGTTCTGCAATAGATGCTTCACTGAGTGCTGAGTAGGCTTTGTCTTCAACTCTCCTGCAGCAGCAACGTATGGTACGTATGTCAAGTGGATGCAGACACAATCGTCGCCAAGTTCCCATTTCAGCTGACGTACAGCCTCAATATATGGAAGAGACTCGATATCACCTACTGTTCCTCCGATCTCTGTGATTACAATATCGTATTTCTTTGTGCTTCCAAGCGCCATGATATTACGCTTGATCTCATCTGTGATATGAGGGATGATCTGTACTGTCTTTCCTAAATAATCACCGCGACGCTCCTTGTTGATTACATTCTGATAGATACGTCCTGTAGTGACATTGTTTGCTTGAGTTGTCTCAACACCCAAGAATCTCTCGTAGTGACCTAAGTCCAAATCTGTCACTGCACCATCTACTGTGACGTAGCACTCGCCGTGCTCGTATGGATTCAGTGTGTCTGGGTCGATATTGATATATGGATCCAACTTCTGAATAGTAACGGATAAACCTCTTGACTGCAAAAGTTTAGCCAATGAAGCAGCGATGATGCCTTTGCCAAGGCTGGAAGTAACGCCTCCTGTAACAAAAATGTACTTAGTATTCATTTCGTCTTATGTTTTTTAACGATGCAAAATTACAAAATCTAAGCCATCTTATTTTTATAATAGTAGAGTTGCTATCATTGAATTTGGTTTTGTTATAAAATGAAAGTGTTTGTGTTGATTTTAATTATAAAATGAAAGTGAAATATGGTAATTGATTTAGATTTGTTATAATTTTGAAGAGTATTGACTTTTTCATAAAAATAAAAATCCCCATCTTTCGACGGGGATTTCTCTTGCTTATTTTGTTTGTTTTTATTTCTACTCTCCAACCTTAGTCTTTAGAGCCTCAACGTCTGTCTTCAAAGTCTCAACGTCTGAGTTCAAAGTGCTCAAATCTGTTGTTGTCTCTAAAGCATCAACTCTACCTTCCAAACTAGAAGTTGTAGTCTCCAGAGTGGCGACTTTGCCACTCAACTCTGTAATGTCTGAAGTGCTAGAAGCTGATTCTAAAGCATCAACTCTACCTTCCAAACTAGAAGTTGTAGTCTCCAGAGTGGCGACTTTGCCACTCAACTCTGTAATGTCTGAAGTGCTAGAAGCTGATTCTAAAGCATCAACTCTAT
>JAZUGF010000066.1:0-12793 GCA_045641065.1 Paludibacteraceae bacterium
GGAGGAAAAGATAAGGTTATTCCTTGGGGAAAATTGGCATCTTTCTTTAACGAAAACATGAAGTAATCAACGGTTTGGCAGGAAAGAGACTGAACCAATGGAGAGTGGCTAAGTTCATTAAAAAATTGATATGCCAATGAAGGTGACAATAAAAATCGTAGGCATGCTCATCGCTTTGCTATTTTCATTTGCATGCCAGGCCAAAACGAAAACAAAAATCGACAGCACCATGATAGTGAGAATCAGTAAAATAGAGGTTTTCCCAGAATATCTTCAGGAGTATTTGGAATTCGCTCACAATGTTGGAGCGACGTCGGTAAAAGAAGAGCCAGGTGTGATCTGCATCTACCCTATGCAGCAGCTTCGCAACGATTGCCAAATACGTATTCTGGAAATCTACGCGTCGCAGGAAGCTTATCAGAATCACATCAAGACAGCTCATTTCCAAACGTATAAACAAGGCACTCTCCACATGGTTAAGAGTCTAGACCTTGTGGATATGCGTCAGATGGCTCCTGAATGTCTTCCGCTGATATTTAACAAAGCCAAATAAATGTATTACTATGAATAGAATAATAACGTTTGTATTAACTGTCTTTATTATGGCAACATCGGCATTTTCACAAACTTTATCCTCACGTCAAAAACATTTGGCAACTATTGCAGCGTTGGAGGCACAAGGTGATCTAGTCAGACTTGAACCAGCTGTACGTGCTGCTCTTGATGGTGGCGTGACAATCAACGAAATCAAGGAGGCATTCTCTCAGCTTTATGCTTATACTGGTTTTCCACGTTCTCTTAATGCCCTTGGCGTTTTGAGTAAGGTTCTTGAATCTAATAATGGCAAGTGGAATGAAGGAAAGGCTTGGAGTCGTCCTGCTGAGTGGGATGATGCTAAGAAGGCTTTGAAGAATGGAACAGCTATCCAGACTAAGTTATCTGGCAAACCATTTGATTATACATTTTGTCCTCAGGATGATTACTATCTAAAATCTCATTTGTTTGGTGATATCTTTGCAGGAGATCAGTTGAATGCAGCCGATCGTGAGATTGTTACCGTCGCTGCCCTATCTGCTCTAAAGGGAGTCGCTCCTCAGCTTGCGGCTCATAAAGCAGGTGCAGTTAACATGGGTAATACACAAGCCCAGGTGGATGAACTATGCAAGTTCCTTAGCGAGAATGGTTTATCTCAGTGCGACGCCGCTTCTGATGCTTGTGCAGGAAATTGGCCAAAGGGAAATCCTAATGACGCATACGCTAAATATTTTACTGGAAACAGTCATCTTGCCCCTATCCAGCCAAAGAATCTTGCTGCTGGAGAGAAGACGGTGCAAGGTTATTCCAACGTCACATTCGAACCAGGATGTCGCAACAACTGGCATGTTCACCATGGAGCACACCAGATTCTAATCTGTGTTGGTGGAGAGGGAATCTATCAGGAATGGGGAAAGCCAGCCATCCGTCTAAAACCAGGTGATATCATCGATATTCCAGAAGGAGCAAAACACTGGCATGGAGCTACTGCCAACTCATGGTTCCAGCATCTTGCATCGCACGTCCACGTCGGAGATCCAGAAAGCAACGAATGGCTTGAGCCTGTGACTGATGAACAATACGCTGAAGCTAATTAATAAGGTAGGCTTATATAATTTGATATGTTAAGTTAGTAATGGGCAGGTTTGATTAGACCTGCCCATTATTGTTTTGTTTGTTATTTTTCTTCTCATATTCTATCATAAGTTCATCAGCAAGATAAAAATCACTGAGACAATGCATGTCAGAGATGCCTTGACTTATTAGTTCATAAGTTTTTGAATCATAGAAAAAAGAAAGAGCATCTTCTAATGGCAAATTGACAAGATTTGCAAATCTTTCAACTATACGACCATATTTCATACGAAGTAGTGTTGGATTAGCGTTCATCGTCTATAATTTCTGTTGATTTAACAAAATGAAGATAATTATTAATGACATTTTGATCACAAAAACATATTTGCCAATTTGGTCTTTTTTTTCGTAATCTTTTAATCGCTTCTTCACGACTAATTAGTTCATCCATATATAGATCCAAAGTATTAAATACGTCATCATCGGCAATGCCTCCTACTACAATGCCATATAACAAATGATGTTTATCTTGTCTACATTGTACTACATAATCTAACCATTCCCCATCGTAAGCATCGAAAATTTTTCGTGATAAAGAATTTTGGTTGTCATCAAATTCATAAACGTTGAGATAAGCATGTCTTCCCTCTTTGAAAAAACGTTTAGCATATTTTTCTGCTTGACCTTGATTTGGAGTAGTGTAAAATCCTTTCCCAAAGTCAAGATATGTTCGTGAGAACTTGATATCTGGATATTCAATAATTCTGTCAGAAGTATGATATAGTATCATGATAGCAATAGTCCTTTCTTTTTCATCAAATTAATAATATCTTCAATAATATATTCTTTAGAAAAGGTATGAAGAACATCAAAACATGGCACTATATACCCCATTATTATATTGGCCTTTTGCATTATGCGATAAATCTCACTGGCATCACGACCAAGACTTTCAGCCACGATTCCTACACAATAAATTGTAAAATTCATTTCTTCTTTATTCATGTCGCAAATGCATTTGTTTATTTTTACAATTTTACTAAATAATCCTTAATTAAAAGCAATCACTATCTATATTTTTATCAAAATCAATAAAATTAAGTAATTATATACGATTTGTACCATATACGCCACTTAATTGTTTATATATTAAACCTATAATGTGCTTCAAACTAATAAATATTAAATAATGTTAAATATGCAGGACTGGGTAATGTGGTTCAGTCACTTTGTTATATTTTTACAAAAAAATAATTAAAATATGAAACAAAAACATTTACTGCCTCTATCCCTGTTTATCGCAATTATTCCTTTTATCTCTTGTTCAGATGACGATGAAAACGAGCCAACAGTTCCCGATAATGAGCAGAAAGATCCAAATAATGATAATGAAAGTGTTAATAAAATCCATCCGTATGTTGACCTTGAACTTCCAAGTGGCACACTATGGGCAACTTACAACGTTGGAGCTACCAAGCCAGAGGAATATGGCGACTATTTCGCATGGGGCGAAACAGAGCCGAAAGAAGTGTACGACTGGAGCACTTACAAGTATGCGACTACGCTTGGAGGAGATCTTGATTCCATCACAAAATACAATATGAGGGGAAAATATGGCAAAATAGACAGTTTATCGGTTCTTCTTCCCGAGGACGACGCCGCTACAGTCAACTGGGGCAATGAATGGAGGTTGCCGACTTACGAAGAACAGATGGAACTAATCCAAAATTGCGAATTCTGTTGGACGGAAATCAACGGAGTGTATGGAGCCAAATTCTCCGCAAAGAATGGCAAATATGTTTTTTTCCCTGCCGCAGGCGGATATTCGGATGTCAAATATTATGAAGGAGAATGGGGCGGATACAGGTCTTCGTACCTTAATATAGGTATAGAAACCGATACCCACTGCCTTTACTTCAGCGAGTACGTAGCTTCCAGGGGCAACTTTGATCGGTATTATGGATTCTCTATTCGTGCGGTGTGTGCGAAATAGTACATATTCTTTCCTAAAAATTGGTCATAAGTTCCAAATATTAGGTAAATAAGTTTAGATATTATGTGTCTATTTTTGCATTGTGATTAAACAAATAACACGAAATGAAACATTTACTATCTAAATTGTACCTTGTATTGACCGCTGTCTTCATGATAGCTTGCTCAAACGAGGAGGCTGATGCAGAACCCGTTGATGGTGGCAATCAATTTGTTGGTTCTAAAACACTTATTGTCTACTACAGTTATACCAACCACACTGAAGAGATTGTGGCTGATTTGAAGGGTATGATCAACGCTGATGTGATTGAGGTGGAGCCCGAAGAGAAAGGATTGGACTATTCTGCCAATAATTATGCTATTGGCTCAGCACAATTGTCAAAGATCAACAACGCCCCTGAAGAAGAGAGCAGTTATCCAGCCATCGATCCCGTCGACGTGGATATGAGCCAGTACAACAATATCATCATCGCCACTCCACTCTGGTGGAGCCAAATGGCATCCAATATGCAGACTTTCCTATTTAAGTATGGAAAGGAGATGGATGGCAAGAACATCGGACTAATCGTAAGCAGCCATAGTTCGGGAATCAGTGGCGTCGAAATAGATGCCAAACGATTGGTGCCAAACGGAAAATTCATGAGCAAGAGTCTGTGGATCAACAATGCAAACCATTCAAAACGAAAGTCTATGCTTGAGCAGTGGCTTCGCGACGTCGACTATACAAGTTTAACATCTACAGCAAACAACACTATGTATTTGAAAATCAACAATAATATTTTATCTGTCGACCTTGAAAGCAACTCCTCAGCAGAGTCTCTCGTAGAGTTATTGAAAGAAGGAGATATCACTTACGAAGCTCATGATTACGGTGATTTTGAGAAGGTTGGAGAATTAGGATATGCCCTTCCCGAGAACAACAAGCAGATCACTACTGAGCCAGGAGATATTATTCTATATAATGGCAATAATATCTGTATTTTTTATGGTTCAAATTCGTGGAGTTACACACGTCTTGGCAAAATTAATGATAAAAACGCAGAAGACTTAAAATCAATTCTAGGTAGTGGAAATGTGACTATTACATTTTCCTTGAATGAAAAAACATTCGCGTCGCTAACTCGTGCCAATTCTTCTGAATCAAAGATGATCTATAGTATCAATGGAACGAAACTTTCGCAAGTTCCAGAAAAAGGATTCTATATTGAAAATGGTGTAAAGAGAATAAAATAGATAATTAAAAATAGGAGATTATATAGCAGTTGTCCAAAATGAGGATTGCAAAGGGCGGAAAGCCCTTGCCTCTCCCCCAACGCGAGGCCGTAGGCCAAGCGTTTAAAGAAAAAGCGTGTGTTGGACAACTCTTATATTAATGCCTAAAAATACGAATTGTCCATATTAATTTGTATAATGATCGCAATGACCGAAGTGGTTGTCGACCATTTCGTCGCGAGTAGGAACTGCTATTTGTTTCATAATGATTTGTTGTTTTTTTCAATTTCTCTTATATACTCATCTGCAACATATAGGTCACCATATAGATATAGACCAGTAGCACGATCATGAAGATCAGCACATGTTTTACTTTCATAAAACCTTATTAATGCCTCAGAAGGTGTTATATTTAATCGTTTAGAGAGTTCAATACAGATGCTTCCAATACGATTGCTCATTATAATCTCTTGAATTATAGGAGATTTAACAGGATCATCAAATTTCATCTGCTCCATTGAATCTTAAATATTTATTGATAAGTTCTTGTGACAAAAGACACATTTGATTGTTAGGACGATGTTCCGACAATCTCTCTAATGCTTTTTCTCTTGTCATATACTCATTTTTTTGCCTCCCAAGCGTCCATACAATGAATCATATCTAGTACAATATTCTCTCTACTTTCTGTATGAAGCACACCATAATTAGGAATAATATAATTTTCTATCATTCCAAGTCGTTTCATACGCATAAATACATCAAGGTAATTAACACCCAATGTACGTGCTGTCGCTTCAACACATGTGGCGACAAAAGCAAGAACTATTTGAGATTGAGATATATTTATTCCGTTATTCATCGTAATATTCTGTAACTCAAGTTGAACACTTTGCTAATCATTGGCAAATATAAGGATTTATAACTAAAAATCATACAATGCATATTGACATTGTTCGCCCTTACGTATGTTGGGAGGTGGATCGACTATAAATTACAAATTTAATAAAGAGTCTATCCTTTTTTGCTTGACATTATCTCATATTTCTTGTACCTTTGTAGATATGATTAAGGTATAAATCAAGCTAACATAAAAAACTAACATTATGGCAAAGACAAAGTATTCTGGCACTCAGACAGAAAAGAATCTTGAGGCTGCATTCGCAGGTGAGTCACAGGCTCGCAACAAGTACACTTACTTCGCTTCAAAGGCAAAGAAGGAGGGTTTTGAGCAGATCGCTGCTATTTTCCAGCACACAGCCGACAACGAGAAGGAGCACGCTAAGATGTGGTTTAAGGAGTTGGAAGGTATTGGCTCTACAGCTGAGAATCTTGCAGAGGCTGCAGCAGGTGAAAATTACGAGTGGACTGATATGTACGAAGGTTTCGCTAAGACAGCTGAGAAGGAAGGTTTCCCTGAACTTGCTGCTAAGTTCCGTCTTGTAGCTGCTATTGAGAAGCGTCACGAGGAGCGTTACCGTCAGCTTCTTAAGAACATCGAGGCTCAGGAGGTATTCAAGAAGAGCGAGGTTAAGGTTTGGGAGTGCCGCAACTGTGGTCATATCGTAGTTGGTACTGCAGCTCCAGAGATCTGCCCTACTTGTGCTCATCCACAGGCTTACTTCGAGGTTAGCGCTAATAATTATTAATTAGCTGAGAGTTTAGAGCTTAGAGCTTAAAGAAATAAGCTTAGAGATATGCAGGAAACTGATTCGTCGGTTTCCTGCTTTTTTTTCCGACACCAATATGATTTCGATCTACGACCTTAATCATATTGGAATCGGTTACTCATCTTCACTCCGTGAAGCCAGGTCCTCCGGACCATTAACACGCTGACAACACACGGACATATCACTCAGTAAATAAAAAACAATGACAACATTGCCTGGTCCAGCGGACCTGGCACGAAGTGATAGATAGCCGATTCCAAAACGATAAAGGTATGTGACCTTTATCGTTTTGGTGTCGGTTAAATGATTTATTGCGTTTGTTTAATTGTTTTTTATTAATTTTGTAGAAATAGCCAAAAGCATCGACAAATGAGTCTCCAACTGCATAAGAAAACATTTGACCAATTGACTTCCTACGAATTATACGACATTCTTAGGGCACGTAGTGAAGTGTTTGTGGTGGAGCAAAACTGTGTCTGCTTGGACATGGATAACGATGATCAGAAAGCAATACATGTTTGGATGACTGCAGATGATAAAGTAGTTGCTGTGGCACGTGTTTTCCCGGCTGGAATACATTTGAAAGAAGCATCAATTGGTCGCGTCGTGACTACAGAACACGGCACAGGATACGGTAAGCAGATAATGTTGTTTGCTATCGATACAGCCGTAAAAGAATTTAATGCGACGCGTATTGAGATTGAGGCACAGGAATATGCAAAAGGATTTTATGAAAAAGTGGGATTCAAACAAACGTCTGATACTTTTCTTCTTGACGGAATTGACCACATCAAAATGACATGGATCAAATGAATTAAAACTTAAAAATATGAATAAGACAATTGAAGACATCATTACACGAAGAAGTGTGAAGAAATACCTTGACAAGAAGGTTCCGGTGGAACTAGTTGAGGAAGTGGTAAAAGCTGGCACATACGCTCCATCGGGCATGAATTGTCAGGCAGGTAAGATTATCGCAGTTACAAACAAAGAGATGAGAGATCGACTAAGTCGTATCAACGGAGACATTCTCAACAAACTCTACCCTACTCCATCTGGACACGGAGATCCATTCTACGGAGCTCCAGTCGTATTAGTCGTTTTGGCAAAGAAAGAGATTGACACACGAATCTACGACGGTTCACTTGTGATGGAGAACTTAATGGTTGCTGCCAACGCCCTAGGTTTGGGTTCATGTTGGATTCACCGTGCAAAAGAGACATTTGAGACAGAGGAAGGCAAGCAGATTCTTAAAGAACTTGGTATCACTGATGAATACGAGGGAATCGGAAACTGTATTCTAGGCTACACAGATCCATCTGGATTGATGCCTCAGTCGCCAAGAAGAGAGGATTTTGTTGTTTGGGTAAAGTAATTTGAAACAAAAGTTGTTATTCAACATAAAATTGCATAATTTTGCATCATATACTAACAAATTAAAGGGTTTAAAAACATGAATGATTCATTAGCGACAACTGTGGCCGACACAGTTTCAAAAGCAGCTCAGGCAGCAGAAATGCTTACGACTGGCGGCTTGGACAAGTCTCAGTATGACGAGGCTCTACAGATTTTGGTAAAGGAAGGTACAGAAATGGCCATAAACTTTGCCGTTAAGATTGTTATCGCAGTCTTGGTATTCACTATCGGTAAATGGATTGTAGGCAAGATCAACAAGTTTGTAGCAAAATTCTTGGAGAAGAGAGAGGTTGAACCATCTTTGGCTTCTTTTGTAAAGAGTTTGACTAACGTAGTTTTGATGTTCGTACTAGTTATCGTAATCATCGGTATTCTTGGTATTGAGACATCTTCATTCGTTGCTTTGTTTGCTTCTGCCGGTGTTGCAATCGGTATGGCATTGAGCGGAACACTACAGAACTTCGCTGGTGGTGTGATGATTTTGGCATTCAAGCCTTTCAAGGTTGGTGACTTCATCGAGGCTCAGGGTCAGGTTGGTGTTGTTAAGGAAATTCAGATTTTCAACACAATCATCACTACTGTAGATAATAAGATCATCATCGTTCCTAACGGTGGTCTTTCAACAGGTATTGCAACTAACTACTCTAAAGAGCCATTGCGTCGCGTTGACTTCACATTCGGTATCGCTTATGGTGAGAGCTACGACAACGCTAAGTCTGTAATCATGGATATCATCAATGCAAACGAGAAGATTCTTAAGGATCCAGCTCCATTCATCGGTTTGGTTAACCTTAACGAAAGCTCAGTTGATTTGACAGTTCGTGTATGGTGTAATTCAGCTGATTACTGGGATGTATTCTTCGCTATGAATGAGACAGTTTACAAGACATTCACTGCAAAGGGTATCAATATTCCTTTCCCTCAGATGGATGTTCATATCGCGAAATAACGAATACGAAAACGAATACGAAAACGAATACGAAAACGAATACGAAAACGAATACTTGGAGACGGTGCGGAAATGCATCGTCTCCTTTTATTTTGTTAAAATCTGTTAATTTTTTGGTTAAATCAGGCAAATAAGTGTTAAAAACATATCTCTAAAACATAATTTTTCGGCATTTTCTTTGGCGTTTATGAAATTTTGGGTTAGGTTTGCAACCGGATTTAATGAAAATACTAAACGTTATGGTACTTAAAAAGAACATAAACGCTATCGCATTTTTTGGTTTGATCGGACTTACAACATTGTCAAACGTCGACTTCTCTGGAACAGATCAGTTGATGCTTGGACAGAAAGTAGAAACACAAATTATGAAAGAGGATGGTCAGCAAAAGACAATAGTTTCATTCTGGGCATCATATGATGCAGAGTCTGTAAAGAATTGTCAGAAAGTGATCAATGAGAACAAAGACGCTAAAGTAATTCTAGTTTCACTTGACGAGTATTCGTCCATCTACGAAGATGCACTTTCAAAAATCGATGCCGACAAAGTAGCTGAAAGCCTACGAGTTGACAAGGACAGCAAGGTGTTGGCAGATTTTAAGTTTAACGGCGAATTCAAGAGTTTCTTGATCGACGAAAACGGTTATCTCCAGGAGATTAACTGATTAAAAGACGGTGTTACTATACACCGTCTTTTTGCATATATATAAAGGCATTAAGCTATTATATAGAGATGTGTTTATAACACGTCTCTTTGTTTTTATCGGTTAGCCTATTTATTTTGCTGAAATTAGCTTGGCCAATAAGCAAAAAATCAAATATTTTGGATATAATAGAGAAAAAGTCTTTATATTTGTGAAAAATATGCATTAATTTGCAAAAAAGGATTGATTAATTAATATAACAAGTATGAATAAAATAAAATTAGCAATAGCATTTGTCGCAGGACTATTCATGTATTCTTGTTCTGATTCTGACGAGGCAGTTCTTTACGACAATTACGATTTCATTAGCATAAAGGGTGATTCTGTCATCTCAAGTGATGGTTTGCAGATGGTTGCGTCTGTTGTAAAGATCACTAAAGATTCACTTGGTACATATTCTGAAATCAACTCTCAGGTTACTGTTGGAAACAATGTGTTTGATGTAAATTTGTTTTTGAATGGAGCACACTCAGGAAAGTATGAGTTGACTCTTGGTTCTAATGATCCAGTTGATTATGTAGGATATGTAAAATATCGTTCAATGTTGCCTGATAGTACATTTAAGACTGACAAATATGCTATCACATCATCTATTATCAATTGGGAGGATGTTGATAATAATACAGTTCTTTTTAATGTAGATTGTAAAGGAACTAAATTAAAAGCTGATTCTACATTTGCTAAGCCTTCTATCAGCATCAAAGGCAAGATCAGAGCTATCAAGCAGTAAGAAATTTAGTATTGATATAAGTAAAGTGCGGCGAGGTAAAAATCTCGTCGCACTTATTTTATTTCCAAATCAATGTACACAGGCAAATGATCACTAAAACCATGCGTCGTAAAGTCTCCTTTGAATGATCTTTTCGGTGCGACGCCGGTCTTATCCTTTTCTAACAAGAAATCCCAGAATCCGATCTGAGCACCCTCTTCGTTGACATCTAGTCTGTTCCTATCTAGTAGAGATCCTGAAACTATGACATGGTCTAGGATTCCCCAGTGTCCTTGAAACTTATGCGTGCCAATATCGTCGCGTCCACTATACTTTGACATTAAATTGTATAGCTTCTTATTTTCGTATGGTGAAGATAAATCTGTTGATGCTGCTAGATATTGATTCAAACTTTTATTGTCAAAATAATCGTTGAAATCTCCTACAATGACTATGTTTGGATCAGATTGAGTTGCGAATAGACTGTCAACTTTGCTACGTACAGCAATCGCAGCATTAATTCTCTTAAATTCGGATTCAACTTCCCCACCATACCTAGAAGGCCAGTGGTTAACAAAAACTGATAATGTATCTCCACTTGATAAAATTCCCGTCGTAAATAGTATGTCTCGCGTCGGACGTGAATTTTCAAAATTCAGTTTGATATACTCTGTTTTGATTGGAGTGAATTTATCAGGCTTATATAATAATGCAACGTCTACTCCACGTTGATCATCACTCTCTTTATGAAGGAATTTGTAACCTGCTTTTTTCAGTTGTGTGTTTTGAGTCAAATCCCGTAGAACTCTTTCATTCTCAATTTCAAGCAAACCAACTATAGCAACGTCGCCCCACTCTCCACATCTTGCTATTACGCTTGCCGTGCGATGCAGTTTTGCGAAATATTTTGATTTGGTCCAATGTTTTGCACTAAATTCAGTGTATTCAAAATCTTCTTTACCTTCATCATGCTCATAGTCGAATAAATTCTCGCAATTATACGACATGAGTCGAATACATTGTGTGCTATCTGAAGCATACAATGACGACATTAGAAATAACGAAGAGAATAATGAATGAAATCTCATTATAAAATTAATATTCAAAAGCTCCAGCATCAGGGAATTCATCGTCGACGCGATTTTTACCCATTATATCAGTGACACATTCTGGATACTGTTTTAATATAGCATCTGAACCTATTGTACGGAACTGGCTTAAAGAATCTGGTTTGAAATCAACATAGAATTTATCTATCCACTGAACAGATGCAGAATTATAAAATTTAGTATCTACATTCCACTTGTTTCCATAATTATTTGTGCCTGTCAACGAATCTTTCTGGCTGATTGCACAACATGCAATATCCAAACGGAATGTATTTCCATTTATGCTATCTTTCAAATTGTGAGCTTTGTTGTCAATATCACAAACTTTCGAACCGCATAATATTGAGTTATTCAATTCCACGGAAATAGAATCATTCTTATCTAAATATAATGCAGGTTTTCTTCCTGACAATCCAAAATCTAAGAATGAAGCTATAGTACAATGATTGAATAGATATTTTCCATCTGTTAGGAATACATTATAGTATCCTCCATTTGCGAAGATGGTGTTATACGCATAAATATTAGATGCTTCGGAAATCAAAGTTCCTTGTTTTGCATTGTAAATCTGTGAGTTGCCAATTGTGACTTTTCTATCAACAAATGCAGAATCAACAACCAAACAACGGTATGCTCCTATAATATTTGTAGAGAGGATATTGCAATCTCCGGATTTTTGTGACAACCAAACACCCTGCCAATTACCCGGTGCAAGGTAATATTTTGTATCTTTCAATACATCATCGCCACGGAAATATCTCATCTCAATAGGTTTCTCAACTGTTCCATTGCAATTCAATTTTCCATCAACATACAAGCTTGCTCCATTATTGAAATACAGTCTGACTCCAGCTTCAATATTAAGAGTCGCACCCTCCTCCACTTTCAAAGTATCCTTCACAAAATATGGTTGTGTGCTTGATAGTGTAGTATCAGATGAAACAATAAAATGATCTAGTACAATAGGAGTTTCACTAAATGCAGAAAGATAGACATAATCCGTATTTCCATTATATGAAAATGTGATTGAATCAAACAATGCAAATGGAACTTCCGAACCGCTACACTCCCCATTTGTTTGTACGAAGATACTCATACTATCTCCGTCGGCTATTTCAATATTCGCAACATTATGTGAATTTCTTCCATTAATGTTGACCATGAAATATGGATTAGATGAAGAATAATTGATAGACGCAATTTTAATCCTCTCTCCAGAATTATTATAAACTTTGAGAGTCTGGTATGGTGTTGTATAGCCACCGAAGATTGTATCAAAACTTATGGTATCAGCTGAAAATTCAAGTCGATACTGAGGGTCGGTAGTTATTTCATCATCTTTACATGATGATAATGCTACTAACAACAAAAATATGTAAAACGCTACTTTTCTCACTTAATAGAATATTTTAATACACTCTCCTGAG
>JAZUGF010000067.1:0-14292 GCA_045641065.1 Paludibacteraceae bacterium
CCAATATTGCCATAATGCAAAATACATAAAAAAATTATTGCTTAATTCAAATATTCAAAAAGATGAGACTGAATCACCTTTTGATTATTCAGATCTATACCAATACATAATATCACAGTTATATTTTGTAGTATTAGAGACAAAAGCAGGACTATCAAAAACTCTTAAAATATTCAACACAATAAATACTACAGGGTTAGATTTAAATGGCAGTGACATTTTCAAGGTAAGGTTTTACGAATATCTTAGAGATAAAGAAGATCAACCCGAAGAAGTGTTTGATCAAATTAACGATTTATATTCAAAAGTAGAAGAATGTGGGTTCTTTAACTTTGAAAGAGTCTTAAAGTTTTATCAAGAGTATTTATTTGTAAAACATCAACTTCCAAATGAATTCTATGATAAGAGTGCAAACTTATTTTTCACTGAGTATTTTGACAACATATTGGATGGTGAGAAAACAGATTTTCAAAAGGTTCCTCAATTTAGATTAAATATTGAAGAATTAAAGTACATTGTAGAAAAGACATTGTCTTACTATCAGACAAACAAAAAAAATTGGAGTAACGACATGGTTTTCTATATAGAAATGATTTCTAGATTTAGATATAAAAAATATTGTAAAATCTGGAATCAACTTGTACTGCTTGACAAGTCGGAAGAAGAAATTTCATCTTTTATAGAACACCTATTCAAAATAACATTTATTTATAGTGTGATTTTTGAGCGTCATGTAAAAGAATTAGACAAATATTTAACAAACTGCTACAAACTTTTATCTACACAAAACATTACAGACATAATCTCAAACATTAAGTCATTAATCAACAACAAATTAGCAGAATGGAATTCACCGTATAAATCCTTTGAAGAGGAAATTATATTTAAGCTATTAGAGAATCAAAAAAAGAAAGATAATGTTTGCCGTTTGATTGGATATTTTGATGCTAAAGAAAGTGGAAATGAAAACTTTAATCATGTTTTGTTCAATGTACCATTTGATATTGAACATATTCATGCAACAAATGACAATTCGATTGTAGTTGAAAAGAGATTACAAAACTCATTAGGTAACTTTTCGCTTCTTGAACAGAACATCAATAGAAGCATTCAAAACATATCATTTACCGAAAAAAAGAAAAAGTATGCAAAAAGTCAATTTGACACAATAAAGATGATATGTAAATATAACAAATGGGATAAAGAAGAGATAGAAAACCGAAACAGGTTATTATATAACAAATTAACGGAATATTTTAACAAATAGACTGTATTTATCTTTAATTTTCATAAATACACAAAAGCATCCTGAATACGGATGCTTATGTGATTTAAATGCACTCTTTGTCATTACATCTGATAAGATAACAGATGTTCAGTTTCTTCAAAATAGTCTATTTTCTCATTGACTTTTCCCACCAAAGAGTAGGATCAACGAAAAAGCGGTGCTTACGACCTCGATAGATTTTTGTCGTAGGATCAAAGAATCCCCAAAACATTTTTCCATCACCTCCTAGATTACACGTAGAAGTTATCTCAATAGATTTGATGGGAAGTTTGTCAAATTTTCCTTGACTGATAAGAATTTTTGCCTTTCGACGAAAACGACGAGAAGCATTCTTCTTCCCTCTGTGTTGAGAATCGCAAGGAGATGGCAAGGGCGTTCCGCCCTTAACAGTCCTCATTTTTGGATAACTGCAATATAGTCAAAAAACAAAAAGAGGTTGGATTTCTCCAACCTCTCTATATAACCTTCTGTTATTTACAGAATTAGAACCATCTTGTGTAGCAGAAGTCCATCTTGTGAGCTAGCAAGCTGCTCTTAGGGAACATACGGAATGCGTACTTATAAGTGTCTGCCTCCTCGATAACGATGTTCGACTTGTAGAACAACTTAGAACCCTCCTGCTTGTACATCTCCATCTCAACAACCTTGTAGATCTTATCGTGACCCTTCTCGTTCTTGTTAGAGATAACGATGTCAACACCGATACCATTGTCGTTAAGATCCTTAACGTCAAGTACTACCTCGAACTGGTTCTTGTCGCCAACCTCAGGGTTAGTCAACAACTTTTCAGGGATGATAGCCTGCTCGATTGCGATGTTATCCCAACCTGCTGCGATCTTCTCCTTCCAAGCAGCGATCTCCTTAGCCTTAGCGTAACCGTTAGCTGAAACCTCGTCGTATGCCTTCTGTAGCTTGTTGTAGAAACGATCTACATAGTCATCCAACTGACGCTTCATTGTGTAGTTAGGAGTGATCTGCATGAATGAGTTCTTGATTGTCTGTACCCACTCAGGAGAGTAACCCTTAGAGTTAGTAGCGTAGTACTTAGGGATGATCTCTGTCTCAAGTAGGTTGTAGATAGTAGCAGCATCAAGCTGATCCTGGTGTGGCTGATAATCGTAAGTTCTGTGCTCAGTCAAAGCCCAACCTGCACCCTCACGGTATCCCTCGTACCACCAACCGTCCTTAACGGAGAAGTTGATTGTACCGTTCATCAAAGCCTTCTCACCTGATGTACCAGATGCCTCAAGTGGACGAGTTGGAGTGTTCAACCAGATATCAACACCAGAGATTAGTCTCTTAGCTAGAGCCATATCGTAGTTCTCCAAGAAGATAACCTTACCCTGGAACTCTGGCATACGAGAGATCTCGATGATTCTCTTGATCAAGCCCTGACCACCACCGTCAGCTGGGTGAGCCTTACCAGTGAAGAAGAACTGAACTGGTGCCTTGTCGTTGTTAACGATCTGAGACAAACGCTTCAAATCAGAGAACAATAGGTGAGCACGCTTGTATGTTGCGAAACGACGACCGAAACCGATAGTCAACGCGTTAGGGTTGATTTTCTCTGTGATTGCCAACACCTGTGTTGGATCACCCTGATTCTTCAACCATGTAGCCTTATACTGAACCTTGATGAAGTCGATCAAACGGTTCTTCAAAGCCAACTTAGTCTCCCATACCTTAGCATCCTCAACCTTGTTGATTGGTGCCCAAGTAGCTTCCTTAGCCTGCTTTGCGATGTAATCCTTACCGAATGTAGATTCGAATAGAGCCTTCCATGAACGGTCTGCCCATGTTGGCATGTGAACACCGTTTGTAACGTATCCAACGTGCAACTCCTCAGGGAAGTAACCCTTCCAGATTGGAGCAAACATCTTCTTGGATACCTCACCGTGCAACCAAGACACACCATTTGACTCCTGGCATAGGTTGCAAGCGAATACTGACATAGAGAACTTCTCTCCCTTGTCGCCTGGGTTCTCACGTCCAAGATCCATCAAATCATCCCAAGAGATGCCAAGACGCTCAGCGAACTTGTACATGTATCTTCCGAACAAGCCCTCATCGAACTTATCGAGACCAGCAGGAACTGGTGTGTGAACAGTGTAAAGTGCAGATGCGTGAACAACCTCCTTAGCCTGCTCGAATGTCATACCCTCTTTCTCGATGTAGTCACACAAACGCTGTAGGTTAAGAAGAGCAGCGTGACCCTCGTTACAGTGATAGATATCCTTCTTGATACCAAGCTTCTGTAGCATCAACACACCACCAATACCTAGCAAGTACTCCTGCTTCAAACGGTTCTCCCAGTCACCACCGTAAAGCTGGTGTGTGATAGAGCGATCGTAGTCAGGATTCTGCTCGATGTCTGTATCAAGCAAGTATAGATCAACACGTCCAACTGCTACCTTCCAGATGTTAGAGTAGATTGTGCGGTCGTAGTAAGGAACCTCAAGGATGATTGGGTTACCGTCCTTATCCTTAACCTGCTCAAGTGGAAGAGTCGAGAAGTTCTGTGGCTCGTAAACAGCGATCTGGTCACCGTCCATTGAGATAGACTGTGTGAAGTATCCGTATCTGTAAAGGAATCCGACTGCACACATGTTGATGTTAGAGTCAGAAGCCTCCTTCAAATAGTCACCTGCCAATACACCTAGACCACCAGAGTAGATCTTAAGGATATCTGTCAAACCGTACTCCATAGAGAAGTAAGCAACCGATGGCTTGCTAGCCTCGTTCTTCTTGTCCATGTAAGCCTTAAAGTTCTTGTAAACAGAATCGATTTCCTTTGCGAAATCAGCATCCTTTGCTACCTCGTCAAGGCGCTTGATATTTACTTTTGAAAGGAACAATACAGGGTTCTTTCCTGTTGCCTCCCATGTTGCAGGATCAATCTTCTCGAAAAGGTCAGTTGCCTCCTCGTTCCAAACCCACCATAGGTTCTTTGCCAAAGTCTGTAGCTTCTCTAGCTTTGCAGGGATCTTAGCTGTAGTAGTAAGCTCTCTCCAAGCAGACTGATTTGTGTTGCTAGTCTTAACTTTCATAACACTTATTTTATAAAATTTCCTTTTAATTTCTTTAATTATTTCTTTGCGCAGCTGCGACGTTTTGGTTTCTCAGCAGTCTCTGTTGCTGGTTTTGCCGATGTTGCTTTCTTAGCAGCAGTTTTCTTTGCCCCATTAGCCAAAGCTTTATCGTAAGCCTCAACATAGAATGAGATGAAATTGTTCCAAGATGCCTTATCAGCAAATGCCTTGGATTTCTCAGATGCCTTAGCGACATCTGCATCCTTCATTTTCGAGAATGCGACAACCTCGTTTTCAATTCTAGAAGCAACCTCATCGAAATTGAAATCTGTACGGTTGATTACAGCTACTCCATTTGCGATTGAATCGGATTTCTTCGACTCTTTCATTACCCACAATCCAAATCCTGCCTTGTCTGTAGTGATTGTCGGAACACCGAATGCCACACTCTCAAGCGGAGTATACCCCCATGGCTCGTAGTACGAAGCAAAAACTGTTAAGTCAAGACCTGGAAGTAGATCGTAATAACTCATATTGAAAATTCCGTCGTTGCCATCAAGTAAACATGGAACATAGATTACTTTTACCTTATGATCAGCCTGGTTATACAATCCAAAAGTGCCGATGGCATTTAGGATCTGGTTGTTCCAAGGCTCGTTCACCTCGTGAGTGCACGATTTCCAATCCAACTGGTTCTTGCCCTTAGATGCAAGTTTCTCCTGCAAATCAGTACGTGGACATTTAACCCAAGATGGAACCATCACGAAAGCGACAACCTCTCTATCCAAGTTTGGATTCTGGTTCAACTGCTGTAGCGACTTCATGAAGACATCGATACCCTTGTTTCTCCACTCAAATCTTCCACTAGTAGCAATGAACAAAGCATCCTTCTTAAGTTTGTAGCCTAACAAAGCCTCAGCAACCTTAGTCATTGTGCTACGAGCTTTCGTACGAGCCTTAGTGAACTTGTCACCTGTTGGCACGAAGTCAGCCTCAAAACCATTAGGAGTAACGAATGCAGGTTTGTCAAGCAACTGCTTGCACTCATCAGCTGTCAAGCCAGACACTGTAGTGAAGCAATCAGCATTGTGAGCCGCAGCCTTCTCGATGGAATGCTTGTTGGAAACACAAAGCTCACCAGCCATCTGATCACCATTGTATGCTGTGAAATATGCGTAAAGTTGCTTATTGTTGAAACAGATTGAACGACCTGTTGTAGTTGCGTGAGTAGTGAACGCAGTCTTAATCTGAGGGCAACGGCTCTTAACATACAAAAGACCAGCAGCTGTCTGCCACTCGTGGAAATGTGCGATAACTCCTGCATCAGCACACTTATTGAAATTGACAAAACTCTCAACAACCTTTCCTGCTGCCATACTGAATACAGCACAATCGTGGTAGTCACCAACTGCACCAAGTGAGTTGACACCGAATTTCTCCCACATTTCGCCGTAGAAAGCATCTCTCTCAGTGAAGAAAGGCTTGTAGTTTACCAAAATTACCAAAGGATTACCTGGCACATTCCAAGTGCCGACACGTACAGCCAAGCCTTCTTTTGCGGCAGCTGTCTTCCAAGACTTAAGAGCAGTCTTGTTTTCCTTAAAATATATATTGTCTTCGTTTCCGAAATCAGGTCCGATAAAAATCAAATGGTCTCCAAGTATATCTCCCAATGCTTTTGCATGTGTAGACAATACTGTATAAATACCGCCATTCTTGTTGCAGACTTCCCAACTTGTTTCTATCACATAGTTGTTCTTATCCATAATCCTTTTATTTTGTGTAGTTTATTTTGCAAATATAGATTTTTTTGCACAATAAACGACTATTAAACACAACAAAATGCCAAACAATACACAAATCTTAACATCATTTAGCAATTCGCACTCATTTTTTTGCTATGCATTCAATTTCAACAAGTCCACCTTTAGGCAATTTTGAAACCTCAACACATGAACGTGCAGGATAAGGTTTTTGAAAAAATGTAGCATAAACTTCATTAACCGCAGCGAAAGCACTCAAATCGGCGATGAAAACCGACGTCTTTACGACATTTGAATAGTCGCATCCTGAAGCTTTCAAAATTTCACCAATATTTTTTAATGATTGTCTCGCCTGTTCTACCACATCTGGCGACAAAGATCCATCTGCAGGATTCAAGCCTAACTGACCTGATACATAAATCATATCACCTGCTTCAATTGCTTGACTGTATGGGCCGACAGCCGACGGTGCATTATTTGTAGAAATCTCTTTATTCATAAAAATCCAATTTAATATAAAATCCAATTATACAAAAAAGTAGAGACGCGAATTTTCACGTCTCTACAAAGATAAAATTCTTTTGCAATAATTGCAAATTTAATACAAAAATTTGCTACGCATTTATAACCTGCATATTAGAAGCTGCATAAGCAAGGAAAATTCGCTTCACTCCGAAATTGTTGAATTCAATAAATGCTTTTGTTTCCTTACCTTCTCCCTCCAATTTTACGATCTTGCCAATACCATAGTCTTTATGCTTGACAAATGTACCAATTTGGAACTGTGAAATATTGACCGGTCCTACTCTACCCGCTAATGTACTGGCTGGTTTGAATCTACCTGTAGCTAACGGATGTACCCCAGTTGCAGGGCGTGAAACTGATTCTGTTTGAGTTGTTCTTTGTGTTATAGATCCTGGTCTACGTAAATTGAACTGTTGATCTCCCTTCCAACGGGCATCTCCTCTAACAGATGAAACTGAAGCTGTATCTTTCCACTCTTTTGGTAAAATTAACAAATTAGGATCTATCTCTTTAATGAATCGACTCGGATTTGCCACTTTAGGAGTCTGTCCATCCATACGTTGTTTGCAATATGTGATGTAACAGTTTTTCTCCGCACGTGTGATTGCCACATACATAAGTCGTCGCTCCTCTTCTACCGATTCATCACTTGAGCTTCGTTTCGACGGGAACATTCCCTCCTCCACTCCAATGATGAAGACCTCCTTAAACTCCAATCCTTTGCTGGCGTGTACTGTCATCAATGTAACCTTGTTATTATCATCACCCTCGTCGACACTAGTCAACAATGCAATATCAGTAAGGAAATGATTCAATGACAAATCAGCATCTTTACCGTCTTCCTCAGAAACACGTCTCTTAAATTCATGAACAGAACGAAGCATCTCGTCAAGATTCTGCTGACGATTCTTATTCTCCAACTCATTATCTTTATGAGCATCTGCCCAGATACCTGAACGTTTGATCACAGAATCCACAACTTCATAGGCATCAGTTTCTGTTGCCTTTTTGCCAAAATCATTGATCATCTCAGCAAACGCAGCCACTTTATTCTTAGTGCCTTCGTTTAGGAAATCGTAGTCGCGGATATTATCCACCACTTCCCAGAAAGAAATATTAGCGGCAGCAGACTGTTCAAAGATTTTGCTGACTGTAACGTCGCCAATACCTCTTGGAGGATCATTGACAATTCGCTTAAATGCCTCTTCATCATGATGATTGACAGCAAGACGACAATAAGAAACTATATTCTTGATATCAGCACGCTGATAGAAAGTTTTACCTCCCCATACACGTGACGGAATATTCTTTTCACGCAATGCTTTTTCAATCAGACGCGATTGTGTGTTTACTCGGTATAGAACAGCAAAATCCGAATATTGACACTCAGCCTCTTTAACAAGTCGTGCAATAGAGTTTGCCACAACCTGAGCCTCTTCTCCTTCCGTATATGCTCCGAACACTCTGACTTTATTTCCTACCTCTTGCTCGGAGAAAGCATGTTTTTCAAGTTGCTGGGTATTCTTTGCAATCAAACTGTTTGCAACATTTACAATAGTCTGAGTTGAACGATAATTCTGCTCCAAACGGAATACCTTAGACTCTGGATAATCATTAGTGAACGAAAGGATGTTACGCACATCAGCTCCACGGAAACCATAAATTGATTGAGCATCATCACCCACTACACATAATTTATGATGTTGCTGACAAAGTTTACGTATAATACGATACTGTGACGCATTTGTATCCTGATACTCGTCGACAAGAATGAATCTGAATTTATTCTGATACTTGAATGCGACCTGAGCATCATCACGAAGCAAAATATTCGTAAAAAGCAAAATGTCATCGAAGTCCAACGCATTAGCACTCTTACAACGTGCCGCATAAGCTGCATACAGATCTCCAAATGCATAAAGGTGATCCTCCACGTCTCTCTCATGAAAATCAGGAATCTCCTTATACATTTGTGGAGTGATAAGATCATTCTTCAGACGAGAGATCTTAGCATGCATCTTCTTAGGATTGTAAGTCTTGTCATCAAGTTTACGCTCCTTTATAATTGTAGCCAAAAGGTTTTGGGAATCAGTACCGTCGTAGATAGTGAAATCTTTATCAAGGCCGAGTTTTTCAGCCTCAGCACGAAGTATACGAGCGAAAATTGAGTGGAAAGTTCCCATCCAAAGTTTGCTTGCAGCCTCAGTTCCAACCACTTTGGCAATTCGTTCTTTCATTTCGGTAGCAGCCTTCTTTGTAAAAGTCAAGGCAAGAATCGATTGAGGTTTAAGTCCAGATTGCAACAGATATGCAATCTTATAAGTAAGCACACGTGTCTTACCAGAACCGGCGCCGGCAATCACCAAACAAGGACCGTCACTATATGTCACAGCCTGACGTTGCGGTTCATTAAGAGAATTTAAATACTCCATTTGTATATTTTATATTTGTACTATTTTTTCATTTTCAAAAGCTCGTTCTGTAGTTTGATCATCTCATCACGCAAACGAGCAGCCTCTAAGAATTCAAGATCCTTGGCAGCATCTAGCATTGCCTGTTTTGTCTGGGCAATAATTTTCTCCAATTCGGTAGGAGTGTTATAAGTCGACGTTGCTTCTGCCACCATAGATGGTTTGTGATGACGTTCAGCATAGACATCTGGCTCAACATAGTATTGAGGTTCATTTCCGTCACGCTCCTTAAGAATTGTCTTCTTCTCCTTATTCAAAGCCTTCGGTACGAGATGATTGGCCTCATTGTATGCGATTTGTTTCTCACGACGTCGGTTTGTTTCATCAATAGTCTGCTGCATACTTTCAGTAATCTTGTCGGCATACATAATTACGCGGCCATTAAGGTTACGTGCAGCACGACCTGCTGTCTGAGTAAGAGAACGATGTGAACGAAGGAATCCCTCTTTGTCTGCATCAAGAATAGCGACAAGTGAGACCTCTGGCAAATCCAATCCCTCACGAAGAAGGTTGACTCCGACAAGAACGTCGAACAAACCATTACGAAGATCCTCCATAATGCGAACTCGTTCAAGAGTGTCGACATCGGAATGGACATAACGGCTTCTGATTCCAGACTTTTGCAAATATTCTTGCAACTCCTCAGCCATTCGTTTAGTAAGCGTAGTGACTAAGACACGCTCATCTTTTTCTGCACGCACAAGAATCTCCTCGATCAAATCATCAATTTGGTTAAGACTTGGGCGTACATCTATAATAGGATCCAACAGACCAGTAGGTCGGATAACCTGTTCCACCACAACACCCTCACTTTTTACCAATTCAAAGTCGGCAGGTGTGGCAGACACATATATAGTCTGGTCAGTCAGTTCTTCAAACTCTTCAAATTTCAAAGGACGATTGTCCATTGCGGCAGGAAGACGGAATCCGTATTCCACCAAATTCTTCTTTCTTGCACTGTCTCCTCCATACATCGCACGAATCTGTGGAATCGTCACATGGCTCTCATCTATAACAAGAAGCATGTCTTTAGGGAAGAAATCCAACAGACAGAAAGGACGTGTTCCTGGCTTTCTTCCATCAAAATATCGAGAGTAGTTTTCAATTCCTGAACAATGACCCAACTCACGAATCATCTCCATATCATAGTTGACCCGCTCGCTGATTCGTTTAGCTTCAGCACTTCTACCTTGAAGTTCAAAAAACTCAATCTGTTTTGTCAAGTCATCTCCAATCTCAACTAATGCTCTCGAGATACGCTCTTTAGTAGTGACAAACAGGTTTGCCGGATAGATACGAGTCTGTTCAAACGACTCAAGTGGCATATTATTCAACGGATCAATACTAATGATCTCTTCAATCTCATCTCCCCAGAAACTTACACGAAGGATAAAATCAGTATCAGCCATAAAGACATCAACAGTATCTCCTTTCACACGGAAGTTTCCACGTTCAAGTGCAATCTCATTACGTTGGTAGAGATTGTCACTGAGCATACGAAGGAAAACCTGAAGATCAAGTTGTTGACCTACTTGGATTGTTATAGTGTTGGCATAGAAATCCTCAGGATTACCCATACCATACAAGCATGATACAGAAGAAATCACCACCACATCACGTCTGCCTGAAAGCAAAGCCGTAGTAGTGGCAAGACGAAGTTTTTCAATCTCGTCGTTGATAGCCAAATCCTTTTCTATATATGTATCTGAATTTGGCAAGTAGGCTTCCGGCTGATAGTAGTCATAGTAAGATACAAAATATTCTACCGCATTCTCAGGAAAAAAGCTCTTAAACTCTCCGTATAGCTGAGCTGCAAGGGTTTTGTTATGGCTGAGAATTAATGTTGGACGCTGAACTTCTTTAATGACATTCGCAATAGTGAAGGTTTTTCCAGAACCAGTAACTCCGAGAAGTGTTTGGTACTTGACACCATCATTCACACCCTCCACCAATTGGCGGATTGCTTCCGGTTGGTCACCAGTAGGTTTATATTGCGAAGTCAATTTGAAATCCATAGCGGAATATCTTTCTAATTAAACTACTTTTCAAAGGTTTGGGTTATACCGAAAATCGATATAACCCATTTAAATATGTAGACGTGAATGATCGCGTCTACATTATAATCTATTTTAGATTTACTTGTCCTGAGATAGTATTAAATAAATTGCAAGGTATGCCAAAGCGACAATACCACCGCTGATAATAGTAAGAACAGCGAATCCAATACGTCCGATCTGTGGATCAAGATCAAAATACTCAGCTACTCCAGCAGCTGTACCAGTCAACATCTTGTTGCTTGAAATTCTTAACTTCTTAGCCATAGTAATAAAATTTAATTAGTCCTCAATTAATTTAAACGAAGGCTTAGTAGATGATTTATCTTCTGTAGCCTCGATAATTATCTCATATTTCTTATCGATTCCATTCTCCAAGATCACCTCTGCAACCGCATCCTCAACACAAGTTTGAAGAGTGCGACGCAATGGTCTTGCTCCGTAAACAGGATCATAACTCTTAGAAACCATGAAATCCATAGCTTCCGGAGTAATAGATAGTTTCATTCCAAGTTTACCGATTCTCTCACGGATAGGATTAATCTCAAGTTCAATGATCTTAGTGATTGACTCCTTCTCAAGTGGAGAGAAACTTACGATCTCATCAATACGGTTCAAGAACTCAGGAGTGAAAGTCTTGTTAAGTTGCTTACGAACAACATCATCAGCGGTGGCTTTACTTACTTCTGTCTGCATAGAGAATCCTATACCACGTCCGAACTCCTTCAACTGACGAGAACCTACGTTACTTGTCATTATGATAACAGTATTCTTGAAGTCAACCTTACGGCCTTGGCTATCAGTCAAACAACCTTCATCCATAACCTGAAGAAGGATATTGTAGACATCTGCATGAGCCTTTTCTATCTCGTCAAGAAGAACTATAGAATATGGTTTTGTACGAACTTTCTCAGTCAACTGTCCACCATCTTCATGACCAACGTATCCTGGAGGAGCTCCGATAAGACGTGAGACGGCATGCTTCTCCATATACTCACTCATGTCAATACGGATTAGCGATTCATCACCGTCGAACATCTCCTTAGCAAGCATCTTAGCAAGATAAGTTTTACCAACACCAGTTGGACCAAGGAACAAGAAAGTTCCAATTGGACGGTTCGGATCACCAAGACCTATCTTGTTTCGACGGATTGATTTCACAACTTTAGCAACAGCGTCGTCCTGACCAATAACCTTACCCTTCAAAACATTTGGCATCTCCACCAAACGTTGACTCTCATCTTTTGCGATTCGAGTGATAGGAATTCCGGTCATAGTAGCGACAACACGCATCACATCATCCTCAGTCACAACACGACGGTTGGACTTCATTTCCTCAGTCCATTTCTTTTTCTCTGCATTTAACTGGACAGTCAATGCCTTAATTTTGTCACGCAATTCAGTAGCCAACTCATAGTTCTGCTTCTTCACTGCGTTCATTTTCTCATCCTCAAGAGTCTTCAACTCAACCTCAATATCAACAACTACAGATGGCACTTCAACATCTATGATATGAGTAGCCGCACCAGCCTCATCCATGGCGTCAATAGCCTTATCTGGGAACATACGGTCGCCGATATATCTACCCGTCAGCTTAACACAAGCTGTGATAGCCTCATCTGTATATTTAACCATATGATGTTCCTCGTATGATGCCTTACTATTATTAAGGATTTCTAAAGTCTCTTCTTCTGTTGTTGGATCAACAAGCACACGTTGGAAACGACGGTCCAATGCACCATCCTTCTCAAAATATTGACGGTACTCCTTAATTGTAGTTGTACCAATACACTGGAATTCACCACGAGCCAATGCTGGCTTTAACATGTTGGCTGCATCTAATGTTCCAGGAGCAGAACCGGCACCAATCATTGTGTGAATCTCATCAATGAATACAATTACATTCTTGTTACCAGCCACTTCAGATAAAATAGCTTTCAAACGCTCCTCAAATTGTCCACGATATTTAGTACCAGCGACAAGAGCACCCATGTCGAGAGCATAAATAACCTTATCAAGAAGAATATGTGGAGCACGTTTATTAACAATATCAAGAGCAAGTCCGTCAACGATAGAAGTTTTACCAACACCAGGTTGACCGATCAATACAGCATTGTTCTTCTTCTTACGACTAAGAATCTGAGACAAACGTTCAATCTCACGTTTTCTACCTACAATTTCAGCTATGTTTCCATTTGCAGCCTCACGAGAAAGATTGCGAGCATACTTCTCAAGATAAGGCATTGCCGAATTTGATGATGATGTGGATTGCTTAGATGATGTTGACTGCTTAGACATTATTGAGTTTGCATCAGCATCATTCTCCATATCATCCTCAGCATCTTCATCATCGTCATCCTGTACACCATCATTAATATTCAAATCAAGTGGTTCAATAGTATCAAGTCCACCCTCTTCCTCTTCCGCATACTGTTCTTCCTTATCCCACATTTTGTGAGAGATTGCAAGCATCTTATCGTAAGTCACACCTTCAGAAATCAAAACTTCCGAAGCGAGATTTGAATCTTCACGAAGGATTGCCAAAAGAAGAATATCAGTATCTGATTGTTCAATTGTTCTAAATTGACGACGTTCTATTTCCATAAGGAAAAGGAGACGTTCGGTAGATTTTAGCATTGGAATGTCATCATCAAAAAACGGATTATTATTTTCTTTACGAATAACATCCTCAATTTTCTGACGAATGATACGCGGTTCAACATTCAATTCTTCAAAAGCCGCCATTGCAGGACCTTCTCCATCACGGAAGATACCTAGTAATATATGTTCAGGTGCGATGCTGTCGTTCCCAAGGCGGGCAGCTTCTTCCTTACTATATATCAGAACGTCTTTTACTCGTTTTGTAACCTTATTATTAAAAAAATTGTCCTGTTGCATTTAAGTTCTTTCAAATTACTTATGCAAATATACTGATTTTTTTCAGTCAACACATAATTCAAAATATAGAATTGCAATAAAAAAAGGAGACGCAATTGCTCACGTCTCCTTCAATTATAATTTATGTCTAGTCCTGAAATAGCGTTACAAAAAAAGAGACGTTATGAAAGAAAAAGAAAACGGTTACGTGAAGCGAACGCAGAAGGACTACAGCATGAGCTTCAAATTGTCAGTAGTTAAAGAAGTGGAGACGACAGACATCGG
>JAZUGF010000068.1:0-84147 GCA_045641065.1 Paludibacteraceae bacterium
TATTTGTCTTGATTCATATGCAGCTATCATTTAGCCACAAATGTATGAATTCAAATCCGTTTCATTTAAAAATACCGTCTAATAGACTATATTTCAATTATTTCAAAGAACTTATTGTTCACTTTTACGGGACGGTAGTGACTTAAACACAAAAAAGACGGGGCCTTTTTAGACCACGTCTTTTCTCGTTTGATGGTGTAGGGGCGAGACCCAGAGCGATTGAGAGGGATCGATGGGAAACGGCCCTACAAACCATCATTATTTCAATTAGAAATGCTGAATGATAAATGCTAAATTGAATGGGGGTAATTTAGCATTTTTGCATTTCTAATTTAGCATTAATACTTAAAGCTACTTCCTCCTACGAACTCTCTCAACAATGAAGTCGACGGGATTTCGTTCTCCTGGATGTCTGCGAAGTATGAAAGGAAGTTTAGCAGACGGTGAGCCTCTGAGTAGTGTGGCGACGTCTGTGGCACCATTGAAAGTGGAGCAATAGCGTGATGCTTAAGTACGCAAAGCTCGAAGATCATAGCTGAGTTGAACATTGCGTCGGCCTCCTCCTGGAATGGCACAATCCACTTCTCCTCGCCCTTCATCACGTCTGGCCAACGCTTGATTGTATCCTCAGCTGAGTAGCCACGATATTTGAAGTCGCGCACGATACGGCGGATCAAACGGTTGTCTGTATTTGGAATACAGTTGTGATTATCAAGTGAGATAGATGTAAGAGCAGAAACGAAGATCTTAAACTTGTTCTCTGCAGGAATCTTGTCTGTTAGTTTTGGATTCAACGCATGGATTCCCTCGAAGATCAACACCTCGTTGTTGTGGATCTGGATTGTCTCACCCTTCTCACGTAGACCAGTCTCGAAGTTGTAGCGTGGAAGTGTAACAGGCTCACCAGCAATAAGTTTGTTCAAATCGCTGTTGAATAGGTCAAGATCCAAAGCGTAAAGGCTCTCGAAATCGTAGTTGCCTTTCTCATCTTTCGGAGTCTGGTCGCGTGGTACGAAATAGTCGTCAAGAGAGACAGCGATTGGTTTCAAACCGCATACTGCAAGCTGCACAGCCAATCTCTTGCTGGAAGTAGTCTTACCTGATGAAGACGGACCGGCAAGTAGGACGATGCGAACTTTGTCGCGTTTAGCAATCTCGTCGGCGATAAGAGCGATCTTCTTCTCCTGTAGAGCCTCGGCAATCTTGATAAGGTTGCTGGCGTTGTTCTTCTCAAGCAGACCGATATTAAGGTCGCCCACGTTTTCTACTCCAAGAAGCTGGTTGAAAGTAGTATGCTCGGAGAAAGCCTTCAAAAGCTGAGGCTCCTGACGCAATGGAGCTATCTCATTAGGCTTGTCAGCCGACGGTACTGTAAGAAGAAGAGCACCGTTGTATGGACGCAATGCGAATTGGTCAAGATAACCAGCGTTTGGAACAAGAGCACCGTAGTAGAAATCGTATAGTTCACCGATTCGGTATAGCTCAGTGTACATCTCGCCACGACTCTTTAATATATTTACTTTATCAAAAGCAGCACAATCCTCGAAATATTGGATTGCCCAATCAGTTGGTACAATCTCCTGGACGAATTCCGTCTTCTTGGCAATATTCTCTTTTATTCTATCCGAAAGGCGACGGCATAGATCCTCATTCACGTCGCCAAGACCTGCAATCTGACATAGATAACCGCCAGAAATTGGGTGCTCAATACGTAAGCAAGCATCTTTACTTAGATGGTTCACAGCCTCATATAGTAGGAATGAGATGCTTCGTAGATAAGCGCGAACACCATGAAGAGAATCAAGTCCAAGGAACTCCACACATTTTGGCTTATATACGCAGAATTTTAGATCCTTGATCTTACCGTTGACTTTCGCTACAATCGCTTTGACATCCTTTGGACAGATCTCCTCCAATGTGATGCCAGCGGGATATGAATTAGTTATATTGCTGTTGACGCAATGTATTTTTACTTTCTTTTCCATGGCAATAATTATTATGTGTTCAAATATTTTTTACACTAAATTAAAGTCAAAATTCTTAAAACAAAAGAAATGGATATGAAAAAAAGGCCATAAATGATGTATAACATCTAATTCGTCGATGATAAATGGTTAAGTAAGATTTTTTAACATAAAAAAAGACAAATATGTTAGTTTTATATCTCAAAAGTTGTAATTTTGCATCAGTATATAGTTTGGTTAACTCTTAATAGAGGGTGGAATAAACAGAATATACATATATTAGGTTAAAAAATTCAAGAAATGAATGTCAGTTGTCATAAGATAACGGACTAAACGATTTAAAAAATGAAAAAATTTTTATTTCTATTAGTGTCAACAGTTTGTTTTGCGTTGACAGCATCTGCTCAGAAGAGTGTAACTGAGTATTTCAATGAGGGTATTCAGAAGTATCGCAACGCTGAGTACAAGGCTGCTATCCAGAGCTTCAACAAAGTGCTTGAGTTAAATCCAAAGTTCATCGAGGCTTACGGCAACATGGGTAACGCTAAGTTCCGTATGGGTGACTACAAGGGAGCTAAGTCTGATTACGATATCGTACTTGAGTCTAATCCAAACGATGCTTTGACATTCTACAACCGTGCTACTACAAGAAAAGAGCTTGGTGATGTTAAGGGATCTATCGATGATAATAACGCTGCAATCAAGATCAACCCTAAGTTCGCTGAGGCTTACTTCAACAGAGGTAACTCATACGCTGAGCTAGGTGATGAGAAGGCTGCAATGAAGGATTACAACAAAGCAATCGCACTAACACCTCAGTTCGCTAAGGCATACTACAATCGTGGTCACCTTCGTTACAAGGGTGGTGATGTAGAGGCTGCTGCTCTTGACTGGGAGCGCGCTGCATCTCTAGACTTCTACAAGGCATTTGATTCTTTGAAGGAATACTGCGGTATCGGAACTCAGGAGACAAACTGTGATCCAACAGTAGGTTTGAAGTAAGAAATTACTAGAAAGGAATTATAAAGGTCAGGTGAAAACCTGGCCTTTTTTGTTTTTAAATTTTGACCACGAAATTTACACGGAGGTTAATTAATGATGTCATATTTATTTTATCCATTACACGGGATAGTGCGATGTCTTTGGATATTATGAATTATATCCTATTCTACAAGATGTGATATCTGCCTCAATATCCATCACACATTTCCCATCTTGACGGCAGACAACCACACATTTCTTCTTATTTGATGCCATCTCAATATGCATCTCTAAAGGGCCTTCTTTCATTAGATTCAAATCTATATGCTTGAAGATAGATTTAACTTGGTCTATGTTGTAGAAGCTGAATATGGCACAACATGATTTAGCTCCGTTTTGAGCCCATCTTTTAGGTAGAGGGTCAGGCATTTCATCCCACTCGACGGTGATGCTTAATTCTATTGAATGGTTGATCTCAACCTTCATAATACGAATCTCTTTTAAACTGGGTTCTTTATCTCCGTATACACCCTTTATGGCTTTATTGTCTATTAATAAGTCTGTCCACATATATCAATCCCAAGAATGGTCCCAAAAATTAAAATTAACTATCTCTGCGGATTCCGCTGTCAGATTGTAGAAACAAAAACCTTCGTTGTCGCTGATCGTTAAGTGTAAAGAGTTATCTGCTAACGACTCTATATCGATATTACAAGAGATGAAACTTTTGCTTAAATCTACATGATTAAAATGGACATTTTTTAGATTCATTCTCAATGATATACAAGAGTCCTCTTTTATATACCATCCTTCCGGTAGTGTGGAGGGCCAATCAAAGAAATCTACATCAATAGTTAGGATATTCTTTGTGTAATCTATGCTGAATTCAAATAGAAAAACGTCTTTCAATAAAGGATCTCTTCCATATACACGTCTTATTTCTGTTGTGTTATCAATACAATCTATCCAACCCATTTATATTCAATAAAAATCAATAAGAATAAAATTGTTCCAAATATACAGAAATAATTGAAAATCAGAAGGTGCTAATCCTATCCTCTATTACATATCCGTAAATTTCAATAATTTTTACCGATTTTTCTTGTGGTTTGTATCATTGCGGATAGATTTGCAAGCAGATATAATAATTTATAAAAAATAGTTATGAAGAAAAATTTCTTGTGGGCTATGTCTTCATGTGCCCTATTGTTCACGACTGCATTCACGTCGTGCGATGAAGAAGAGGATTCGAATCCTGTGTCGTCTTATCCAGAAAAAGTTTTGGTTTCTTTCAAAGCCTCAAGTTCTGTCTCGCTGTCTGAAATGAGTTTGACATACGATAACAATGGTCGTGTCATCAAATCAACAAACGATGGAGCAGCAATGTGTACTCCTTCTAAAGACACTTCGTCTTTCTCTTTTGACAACAAAACTTTTACAGGAAAGACTAACGGTTCAAGTTTCCCTTCTAAAACATTTACAGAGATCTCTGGTGAACTAAATCAGCAAGGATGTATTGTTAAATGCAGCAAAGAGACAAAGTATGAGACTGGTTTAGAGACGGTTCCTGATTTTACTAAAATATCAACGTCGGAATATAAGTATAACGAATTTGGTCAGCTTACATTCATGTCGTATACTTTGGACACAATTAAGATTGAAGATACGTTTAAGTGGGAAGACGGTAATGTAGTAGGATATGGTGATGGTTCAACTACTTATTCATTTAATAAGGATTCACGTTACAAGAATCGTGGAAAGATTCGTTTTGCTGACTGCATTGCTGGTTATCCCAATGCTGCATATGGAGTTGCTAACGAGTATTTGCCTATCTCTATTACATACAATAACAGTGATGGTTCAAAGGAGTCGTATGACTTTGAATACACTTTTGATGAAGATGGTTATCCGTTGACCATAAAATGGGCCGACGTTTACCGTGAGTTAGTTTGGAAAAATAAATAAGAGATTAGATTTCGTATAACAAAAGAAAAGAGCCGCATTTCTGTGGCTCTTTTTCGTTATCGTCTTCGTTATCGTCTTCGTTATCGTTATTATTGATACTGTCTGATTCTCACATCAATACCGCTGCCTTCCAATAGTGTCACTACCTGCTGAATCTCAGTCTGGCCGTAGTGGTATGGGAACAACACTTTTGGATTCACCATCTTAGCTGCCTTTGCCAACTGCTCAGGAGTCATAGTATATGGCAAATTACATGGAAGAAATGCGACGTCAATGTTCTTGATATCATTCATCTCTTCGATATCCTCTGTATCTCCTGCGATGTAGACGCGGAATCCATCCACGTTTAGAATATAGCCATTGTCACGTCCTTTTGGATGGAACTGTTGCTTGTCTGCTGATGTGTTGTAGGCAGGTACAGCCTCAATTTCCCATGAAGAAGAAAGAGTCTTCTTGTCACCATTCTTCATTACGTCTCCCTTGCCACCTAAGATTTCGCTACTGCGTGGATTGATGATAAGAGTAGTGCCTTCTTTAGTCAACTGATTGATTGCCAATGAATCCAAGTGGTCAAAGTGCTCATGTGTGATGATGATGTAATCTGCTTTTGGCATCACTGTGAAGTCTGTCTCTGGCTGAACTGCGTTGATTACAGGATCAACGTAAACCTCCTTATCTCCGATCTGCATTCTGACGCTACCGTGCTTGATGCAGTACATTTTGACTGTTGTTCCGTTTGGAGTAGAGAAGGAATCTACTCCTTCCTCGATTTTCTGAACCTGCTGAGTTGTATCTTGTGAGGCAGGACATTGTACCGCCTCCACTGCTGGCTTTGAGTTGCAACTGATCATTGAGCAGATCAATGCAGCGATTGAAATGGTTTTCTTTATCATAATATTATCGTTTTCGTTTTCGTCTTCGTTTTCGTCTTCGTCTTCATCTTCGTTTTTGTCTTCGTTTTCGTTTTCGTCTTCGTTTTCGTCTTCGTCAACTAAGCAATCCAAAGGATATATCCCAATGAGACGACGCTGATTACCACCCAAAGTGCGATTCCCTGAATCAACGGACGGATTCCAACTGACTGTAGTGTCTTCTTAGTCAAACCAGCTCCGATGAAGAATAGGGATAGGGTAATCAACTGTTTTGCCAACATGTTGACTGCACTGCTGAATGATGTTCCAATCTTAGCCGCATTTTCGCCAATAAGGCTGCTATTTGAAAGGATATATGTATTGACAAGGATTGCAACCACAAACCAGATAATAAACGTAGGAATGGCCTTATACCATGGCTTTTTAGCACCGTCTTCATTATCCTGACGGAAGAAGAGTGGTGTGACTAACACTAATCCTACAATCCATAGAGCTCTAGTCAACTTGATTGTTGTGGCAACCTCCAAAGCAGAGACTCCCTCACTTGCCATTAAAACTGCGTGTGACTGGTCGTAAGCTGATCCTGCTCCCACCACTGAACTTGTGTCATGTATGGCGATGGCTGCCCACATTCCGAATTGCTTCATGGTCATTCCAATCATGTCGCCGATGAATGGGAATAGGAACAATGCTACTGCGTTAAGTACGAACACAACACCAAGTGCCACTGTCATTGACTCTGATTTGGCTTTGATTGTTGGACCAACTGCTGCGATAGCCGAACCACCACAAATGGCTGTTCCTGATGAGATCAAATAACTTGTTTGTGAATCTACTTTTAGAATCTTGCGTCCGATTAGATAACCGATGGCAAGTGTGCCGAATACACTCACTATAGTGAAGAGCATTCCTTCGCGTCCGGATGCGATGGCCTGGTTGACATTCATTCCAAATCCAAGTCCAATCACTGAATACTGAAGCATCTTCTTTGACATCAATTTTGTAAAGTCACTGTAAGTTGCTCCGAAAGTCAATGCAAATACGATTCCGAAAAGCAATGCGATAGGGGAAGTGACCCACGTCGCCATCCATGATAATGATCCTAAATCCAGTCCGAATTGTTTTACTGCGAATCCCAACAATAGCGATAGTGCTAGGATCGACACTACCGCTATGTAAACGATTTTATTCATTTTGATTTTAGTTCAATTTCTTTCAAAATACAAAATTAAGAAAAATCAATCATCATTCCATTCTTCCGTATTTCATTTCCTCTCCCTGCTTGTCGTATTGCTTACGTTTTCCTGTTGGTGGCTCGGATAGAGTGATGTGTACGACGGATGTGCGGGCAAGGCTGCGTGCTATTGACGTGTTGAAGGCATCTGTCATGCTGACGGTGATATATGGAGCCTTACGCATTATTTCCAATGCCCACTCGCTATCCATTGCTCTTGCTTCTTTTCTGATTGTCTGCATATGGAATTTAACTTTTTTGTGCTTTTAGTAAACTATTGCTTTATGGCACTTGTTGATTAGATATATTCCTTTGTCAAGTGAAATTTGACTCATTACTTTTTTTGAAAGTTCAGTCGTGTGCACCAATTTTCCGTCCATTGTACATATATGGACCGTTTGTGGATTGGCAGAAATGATATATAATCTGCCTTTGCCACTGAATATTCTTATATTATCGTCGCATTTGCATTTTTTATTGTTGGGATCTCCTTGAAAGATCCTTTGGTCATATACAACCAATGAAGATTCTTTTTTTAGCGAATCAGTGTAGTCTTCTTTTACTTCCCAATGAAGATATGAATCTTGCTCATATTGGTTGTCAACCCATTCGTTCATTTGCTCTGCAATATCGTTAATATCAGTAATGACATCATTTTGTTTAATGACGAAACAATTTTCTGTTATTCCATTTTCATCTCCAATGTAACTAAATATATCTGATTGTTCACAATATGTGTTATCGTATGTGTAGACGTTGAAAATCTCGCTTGTTGGGTAGCCCTGGCCAACGATGCCGCCTGACAAGGAGTCGCCTGATATCACTACTCCGATATTGAATGAGTTGGAGATGTTGCCAACTACACCGTCAAATCCTCCATTTTGACCGGCAAGTCCACCGATATTATTACGTCCATAGATACGTCCACTATTCATACTATTAACGATAAGACCATCGTTTCTGCCAGTTATTCCGCCTACATTTCTATTGCAACTGACTAATGAAATGTTGTTGCAATTGTCTATGAATCCGATTTTTGTATCATTGCAATTAGTGATATCTGAGAATCCACCATTGTATCCGCAGATGCCTCCACAAAGTTCTATGGAATTAATCTCATAATGATTTGTACTGTTGGTGATGGTACCATAGTTGTAAGCACAGATGCCTCCTGCACAAAAAGTGCTTTTAACATTTGCTTGGTTGAGACAGCCTTCAATCGTATTAAAATTAACTCCGCAAATTCCACCTGCATATTGCCAACTTTCCACAGAACAGCCGATGTTTGTGCAGTTTGAAATTACACCGTTATTTGCACCGACTAAGCTTCCACTCCAGAATGTAGTGTAGACATGTCCTTCTCCTAATATTATATCAGCGATGACGCAATGATCTCCTACATTGCCGAATAATCCACTGTAGTAGCCACTATTCTCTTCTATATTGATGTAGAGATTTGAGATAGTATGATTGTTGCCTAGAAAAATGCCGTCGAAATAATGGTGTGCATTGCCAATTGATTTCCAATTTCCTTGTGAACTATCACAGATATTTGATAGATCAATATCATTTGTGAGGCTAAAGTGTACGTTGCGGAAATCATTTCCATTATCCACCTCTTCCGCTAATGTGGCGAGTTGCTGCGATGTTGATATAAGGTACGGATTGTTTTCCGTACCTGAACCTTCCCAATTAGCACTATGCGATAACATGCACAAGCAATTCAGAATTATCAGTGTGATTATTGACTTTTTCATTGAGGTTTGTAGAAGGTGTTTGTTGATGGATCGTAATAATCAGAATAGAAGAAATCAATATCTTCTCTGTGTTCATTTAGAAATTCTTTAGAATTGATAGAATACATTGCAACATTCAAAGGAATCTTGCATCTTAAATTCTTCAACTCTTGAAAATTTGTGTCTGTACTTATCGCAACGAAATCTAATCTGCCTATTCCTTTTGCTATATTCCTTACTATATCTCTTAAGATATAGTTTGCATTACGCCCGGAAAGCATTGTAGTATAACCTCGTCGGTTAAGCTCAAAGTAATCTGCTTCAGAGAAACATTCAACGTACACTCTTTCGCGTATGCTTGAGAAACATTTATCAATTATGTCTGGATCCGAGATTTTGTCTGTCATCAAAAATACGTCGGGGTGATTTTTTAGCGTGTCTACAATCTCTTGGATTGTTATAGGAGTGTATTTGCCAAATATTCTTCTTTGTTTGAATTCCTTAAAAGAACTTGGATTCTCTTTTTTGTACCAATAATTTGTTATTTCATTAAAATACGCCCAGTCGTGAACAGCGACAATAGTCCCGTCTGAGGTAGAATCCATATCTACTTCAAGATATTTATAACCCTTTCTTATGGATTCCATCATTGCTTCGCAACTATTTGTGTAAATTTTGCCGTCAATTGAGCCGAGTGCATGAGCAACTGGAATTGGCGTATTCTGTCCGAAAGCCTGAAGTGAACAAATGGAGAAAAGGATGGTTATATAAAGGACTAAATTATTTATCATGTATGCTAAAAATTAACAAAAACCTGTAAGTGTAGACCTACAGGTTTTTGTTCTTTTGAATAAAAATCAATGTGTTATTCTGCCTTAGGTACAATTCGGAAATTATCGAATGCGATCATAATGTTAGTGTCTGATTCTGGTTTTCCGAACACCATCACAGAGAAGTTTACTGCTTTCTTCAAGTCAAGTTCCAAATTCTCTTTTGGATTCTCATCGTTGTAGACGTAGTTGAACTCAGTCAACGGAATTGTTACAGTCTCCCATCCATTTGTATAGAATCCATTTGATAGATCCTTGCCTGAATTCTGGCCCGCTACAGAGTAGTTCTTGTCTGTCTTGTATGGTTCCCAACGGCAGATAGGAGATATCTTACGTCCGATTTTGTCTGGCTCTGCAGACGCATATCCTGCGATAAACTCAGTTGTGATGCCTTTGTAAGCAGCCTCTTTAGGAATGTTACACTCAAACTTCAATACAAGATCTTCAACTTTGTATCCATAGAATGGCAATCCTGCGATTGAGACAGCTCCACGTCCACCTTCATTTGCTCCATGCATATATTGGAACCATAGGTCGCTGACGTATGTATATGGATTCTTTACGGAGCAAGTACTGTGGAACAAACCGAATTTGCCAGAGCAACCTTCGTCAAGTTTTCCAAAGTATGGGACAAGTGCGTCTCCTTCGTAGCGGCCTTGTACCAATGAGCCATTTTCATCAAAAGGAACGATACCACCCCAAGTCTGGTGATGCAAATCAAAATCTATGATGATATTACGATTGTCTCTGAACAAAAAGCTAGATGTAGACACACCTGCAAGATTCTTGACCTTGATTTTCCCTGTCCATGCCTTGTCTGGAACTCTTACGACAATCTTGTCGTCTTGAGAAGATATTACATCTGCTTGGATAGAATCATTATAGAATTGAGTCTCAAAATATACTTTAGCATTGGCAAGGCCAGAACCATAGATTACGGCCTCTCCTCCTGCAGGAACAAACTCCGACTTCATGCCAGAAATTTGTGGTAAGTCAATGTCTACGGCATCAACTCGCTGTGTACCTCCGGTACAGCCAGTCAAAAGTGATGTTGCCATCACGCCGCATAATCCTAAATTTTTAATCCTTTTCTTCATGGTCTAAATTATTAGTAATTTCTTATTCAATTTATTTATAAAAGTACAGTTTTATTTTGATAATGCTTTCCGCATCACTAAAATAATCATTAGAAAAATCTCTGGTGAAGCATCTGCAGATCAACATCAAAAGAAGAATATTTCCATCTCTTTGATGAAAGGATCTGTTTGAAATTGCTTAGATATTTGAACCCAGCCATCCTTGTCGGAGTAAAAATATCAAGAGGCACAACCAATGAGATCACGAACAGTAATAAGTTGTGGATGAAGAGCATAGGCTGTTGCTTACGAGGAATATAGAAACGTCGAAGCAGAACATCATTATACTCTTTTTCTATTCTAGCTTTGCTTGTCTCTCCTCTTAGAAGCGGGCTGACCACTGGGTCCATAAGGTCGCAGTGTGTGCTCGTAAGGAAACGTGTCTTCCAGCAAAACAACCATGCTCGCAGAAAAAGATCAACATCACCGCTGTTGTCTGGGGCAAACAAAAGATTGAAGCCTCCAAGCTGTATTATCTTGTCCCTTGAGAATGCGACGTTGCTACGATCTAAAGTAAGCGAATAACCCGATTCAGGAGTATTGCATGGTTTGTAGTCGACGTGTCGAGATGAAAATATCGGCTCATAACATTGCGTTGATTCTCCGTTTTTCGGATGTCTTGCAACAACTCCAGCTGCAAACATGTTGCTCTTTTCAAACTGAGGCAACACTACGTCGAAATAGTCTGTGGGTAGGATCGTACTTTCTGTTAATAATACAATTATGTCTCCTGATGCCTTAAATAAGCCTTTGTTTGAAAGTTCTAGAAATGAAGCACGCGAATTGGCAATGTGTATTCGCAAACAATGGTAATTCGCACGTAGTCTTTCTATTTCTTTGCTCAACGCATCTTTTCCTACAACTATGATTTCTTGTTCTTGAACCAGAGATGAGTTCCCCAATGAGGCGATGGCTGCGTCAATCACCTTCTCAATGTTTTGGCCCTCGTTAATCATCGGTATAACAACCGACACTCTCTGTTTCTGCATTTATTTATACGTTGACGTTAACCTTGACGTTGACTATTTATTGGATGTATAATCTATGATTATCGTTCACTTTGAATAGCATGTCAGCACGTTCTGGCATCTCAGAAAGGATATGACGTGTTATTCGCTCATAGTGGGCGATGAAACGTCTCACCTGATCTGGGCTCATAATATGCGTTGCCTCTTTTCCTTGACTTGCGATTCTTAGTTTTTCTTCCTGGAGATTTCTCCATTCAAACACCTTGTCGTAGGAAGGAACCTGCAACATAACAAGGAAATTGATTGTGTCAAAGAGCTTCTTATAATCAGTCTTCAATTGATCATTGACGTAATGACGCCACGAACAATCCTTATCTTCATTAGCTTCCAAATCGTTGATTGGCGATGCGAGTTCCGACTCCTCCTGTGCTGTTGCATCCATACACCAACCGTCGAAAAGCACAACATCTGGTTTGCCAACAAACTTTGTCCATTCAGATTCAGGATAGATATCATCGATAGCCTTATTGAAACGAGGAATCATCGTTACTGTGTTCTCATTAGCGTTGCGTAATGAGTTGATGATCTCCAGACCTAGTTTTACATCATGTGTGCCAGGCACTCCACGTGTCATAAGCAAAGGATGAACCTCTTTAGAGAGACGAGTACGTTCTTTTCTGCTTAAATATAGATCATCGATACTCCACGATGCCACTTTCTTCCCGAATTTCTCTTCCAATACCAATTTGAGAAGTTCACAGAATGTACTTTTCCCTGCTCCTTGTGCACCGTTAACACCGATCACCTGCATACGGGAACCGAATCCTACACTTATGATGTTTGCCAATGGAAGATAGATGCGTGGAAGATCATCCATAAGCTCTTGGCTAAGCATCAACTGGTCAAGTTTTTCTGAAAATGATGAATAAAGTTGCTCCATAGTCTTCACAAATTTGATTCAACGTTGCCCTTTTCAATTTGTACAAAGATATGAAAAAATCTTAAAAAATCTTAAAATCGTATTTTTTTAGCACAAACTAATGAAAATAATTGCTTAAAATTGCATATGTAAATTCACAAAAAGGAGACGAATATGAAAAAGGTGTTTGCTATTGTTGCTGTAGCAGCGAGCATGCTGTTTGCAACATCTTGCTGCAATTGCAAGTGTAAGTGTCAGGAAGGATCTCAGTGTGAGAAGAAGTGTGAGAAGGGAGAAGGACCACATCATCCAGGTGAGTTTGGTCCGCGTCATCACGAAGGCCGTCCTGATGGTCCAATGGGAGGTCCTCACGGAGAATTCAAGGGTGGTCCACGTCACCATCAGATGAATCCAGAGATGGCAGAGAAGATCGGAAAGTGGATGAACTTTGACAGCCTATCTGTAGAGGAGCAGAAAGAGCTAATCGCAGAGAGAAAGGCTGCTATCGACTCAATTGAGGCTGCAAGAAAAGCTAAGAAAGCAGAGATGGATGAGAAGTGGGCTAACTTTGACAAGCTATCTATCGAAGAGCAGAAGCAACTTCTTGACCACAAGAATCACATGCCATTCCACAAGAAGGGTATGCGTCACGGACATCATGATGGTCACGGACATCATGGTCCAAAAGGAGACAGAAAGTAATTGTTTTCTTGTATGTAATAAAAAAGCCGTTCAACGCATGGTCGTTGAACGGCTTTTTTATTTTCTAATTCTTTAGATATTGTTTTAGATTTATACGAATTTGTTTATATTTGCAGTTTAGTGATAACTTGCATGAAGATTATATGCACGATATCATAGAAATATAGAAGGATAATTTTGAAAAAAATAATATTCATACTGTGTGTGCTGTTTAGCTTCGGGTATATGCCTCAAATGGTGTATGCTCAGGATGATGATGTGCAAACGGTTGAGAATGCGGAAGATAACTCTAATGATGAAAGTGAGGAGGATTCGGCTAAAGAGAGGAAATTATCCCGTAAAGAGAGAAAAAAACGAGAGGCTGAAGAACGCCGCCTGAAAAAAGAGAGAGAGGAGGCAGAGGCTGCAGCAAAAGAGGCCGCAGAACGTGAGTCCGAAGAGAAGGAGAGAGTAGCAGAGGAAAATAAGAAAAAATCAGAAGCACAACAGAGACAGCGTGAGGAAGAGGCACGACGCAAACGTCAGATGGAGAGCATCCAGCGTGCCCGTGAACTTCGTGAGGCTGAGGAAAAGAAGAAAGAAGCTGAGGAGGCTGAAAGAAAAGCCGCTGAGGCTGGTCCTGTCTATGCATCTGAAGCAGAGAGACTTAATGCAGAAAGAGAAATCCGTCTTCAACAGGTTCGTGAAGAGCAGAGACGTCGTGCTGAAGAGGTTGCTGAACGTCAGCGTCTAGCACGTGAACGTGAGGCTGAACGTAAAGCCCATCAGAGAGAGGTGGCTGCTGAAAAAGTGGCTAAACAGAAGGCTGATAGAGAGTTGCATCGCCAGAAAGAACTTGAAAAGAAACAGAAACAACGTGAAAATTGGCAGTTGAAGAAGCAACAGGAGGCTGAGGCAAAGGCTTTGGCCAGACAGAAAGCTTTGGATGCCAAACAGAAGGAGAAGGAACAGGAAGCTGCACGTCGTCAGGCTCAGATGGAAGCCAAACAAAAGGCTGCCGCACAACGTGCTGAGCAGATGAGACGTACTAATGAAATCAAGTCGGCACAACGTGAACGTGAGGCTAAGGCCCGTGCTGAAATGCAGCAGAAGAAGCGAGAAAAAGCTCAGAAGAAACGTGAGTTGAAGGTCAAGGAACTAGAGAAGAAAGCTCAGGCTCGTGAAAGAGAAAGAGAACGTAAAGCCAAAGAGATGGAGGCTCGTGCTGCCAAGCGTGAGGCCGATGCCGCAAGACAGGAGGAGCTTCAGGAGAAGCGTCTGTTGCATGCAGAACAGGTCGCTAAACGTAGAGAGGCTGAAGAACTTCGAAAGATCCAGGAAAACGAGAAACTAAAGGAGGAGGAGAAACAGGCTTTGATTGAGAAACAGCAGAAGGAGGCTCTTGCAAGAGCTCGTAAGGAGGCTGAGAAGATCATGAAGAGCAAAAATAAAGTCAGAAAAGCTCAGAAAAGAGAGGAGGAAAAGGAGAGAAAACGCCTTGAAAAACTAGAAGAGGAGGAACTTTCCAACGCTGAATTGTTAGAGCTTGCTGCTGCTATTGCAGAGGGAGATAGCGACGCGATTGCCTTTGCTAACAGTAGCCGACGCTACAAGAAACTGCCTGTTGTCATCATGAAAGACGAGCAACGTAACGGTGAGCTTGAACCAGAGGAGACTATTGAAGAGCCTGTAGACGAGAAAGAACTACAGACTCGCCGCACTATCGAGGCTATCATCAAGAAAAAACGTGAGGCCGCCGCCGCCGCTTTGGCAGCTAAAGACACAACACAACAGAGTGATTCTGAAACGCCGTCTGCCTCATTTGTGGCTGAATCATCATCCGACTCTTTGGATTTGGATTCGTTGGAGGAGGATATCGACGTCGAGACGCTAAAGGAATATGCAGCACTTGACAGTACGCTTCTTGCTCAGCAGTTGGCTGAACTTGAAGAGGAAATGCGCAACATGGAGGAGTTGAAGGAAGCGGAGAAAGCTCAGAAGGAAGGAAAGAGTGAGGAGATTGTCGCTAAAATCAAGATACCTAAATGTCGCTACTTGAATGAGGTGCATTACGACAGAGACAAATTCAAGTTTATCTACGACTTCGATTTCTTCATGTATTACTGGCATCAGCGTTATTTCTACAAGAAGCGTTTCTATGACATGAACGATACAAGCCGAGTAATCGCAAAGAAACTCATGGATTTGGTGGGTAACACTAAGTATAGACGCGTATTGCTTAACGATGTCGTGGATTCGATGATCACTCTAATGCCTCAATATGCGGCAATTGATACTCTTGTCGACTCTGTGATGACGGAGCTTAACCTTGAATATCTCGCTACTGGAGAAATCAAGATTTTATATAAGAAGCGATTCCAGAAGAAGATCCGTGCTAAATATCAGCCGACGTCTCCAGAAGGCAAGCCACTTGGCCATGTCAAGTACTATACACGCAACAGACGTAAGGTTATTGAGGAGCTTGATGGTGCTCAGTGGGATTCTTTAGCAGAGGACTCTGCTGCTGTTGACGAGGAAATGGTACAGTTGAGCGACTCTTTGGCTAAACTTCGTACAGCTGCCGAGGCGTCATCTGTGGTGCTTGATAGTCTTCAAAAGCAGGCTGCACGTCAGGCTTTGATAGAGAGACTTTCTGGACGTAAGAAGAAGAGTAGCGATGCAGTTGTCACTGATTCTTTGGGTAATGTGATAGAGGAAGAACCAACAGAAACTAAGTCAAAGTGGAGATTCTTCAAGAAGAAGGATGCAGAGAATTCAGATGACGACACTACGGATGAGGATTCAGAGGGCAAGGAGAAGAAACGCTCGAAGAAGAAGAAAGCTGAGGAGGCTCCTGTTGAGGATGCCTTGACAGAAGAGGAAATCCAACGTCAACAGGAAGAGGCAGAACGCCAGGCCTTGATCGACCGAATTACCGGACGTAGATCTAAGCCTCAGGAGGAGACTCAGGAAGAGTCTGCTGCTGTAGTCGCAGGTGCGGCTGCCGCTGAGATTCAGGAGGACCAACCTCAGGAGAAGAAACGTTCTAGAAGAAAGAAGGAAGAGGTAGTTGAGGAAGAGACTCCTGTACAGGTTGAGGATGAACCAAAGGAGAGCAAACGTTCTAGAAAGAAGAAGGAAGAAGTTGTAGAGGAAGAGACTCCTGCACAGGTGGAGGAAGCACCAAAAGAGAACAAACGTTCTAGAAAAAAGAAGGAAGAGAAAGTGGTGCCTGAAACTCCAGCCGCTGTATCTCAAACTCCTAAGGAAGAGACGGAGGAAGAGAGAAAGGCTAGGGAACAGCAAGAGTTGATCAGCAGAATCACAGGACGTTCTAAAGCCAAACCGGCTGAAGAGGCTCCTGCTAAGGTAGAGGAGGAAGCTCCGGTTCAGCCAAAGGAGAATAAACGTTCAAAGAAGAAGAAGGAAGAGGAAGTAGTTCCTGAAAAACCAGCTCCTGTAGCTCAGACTCCTAAGGAAGAGACTGAGGAGGAGAGAAAGGCAAGAGAGCAGCAAGAGTTGATCAGCAGAATTACAGGTCGTGCTCCAAAAGCTAAACCGGCTGAAGAGGCACCTGCTAAGGTAGAGGAGGAAGAAGCTCCGGCTGAACCAAAAGAGAAGAAACGTTCTAAGAAAAAGAAACCAGAGGAGGTAGCTCCTGAAGAGGAGGCTCCGGCTGCTGAAGCTCCACACGAAGAGACTGAGGAGGAGAGAAAGAAGCGTGAACAGCAAGAGTTGATCGACAAGATCACTGGACGTAAGAGATAATGAAAGTAGGGGAGATTCCCCTATATTCATCAAACCATTTGTAGGGGAGGGTATCAACCCCTCCCGATAAATGATGGATTTAAGTACAAAAATTAAATATATGATTAATGAAACAATGGCAGGATTTGAAAATATCCTTGCCGCAATTGAGAGGGAAAGGGTAGTGTTCCAATTCCCAAGTTTAGTCGATTCTCGCTACACAGTGCCGACAGTACAGGAAAAAGATTTTGTGGAGAGGAAAGAGTTGATATTCCTTGTGAGGTTGTTGTTTGTCAGGATGCTCAAAGTCAGACGACTGATGCAGCAAGGTAAAGTGCCGACTGAGATTTTCGAAATTGAATTCCTTGACAAAATCCTAAAGAATTTCAAACCGTATGATGTGCAGGATTGTTGTTATTACAATGCCATCCTACAGAATCTCTTTTTTGCTGTTTTGTCAAATCCTAAGGATTCACTTCATCCACGTATGTTTGCTAAGGAGATAGGTAGACGTGGGGCAAAGACAAGTTTTAGATATCCCAAGATGTTCTCTATCTCTGAGGAAGAGGTTGTGGCATTATTTGATAATGTCGACGTGGAGATTGATCCTGTGTTTGAATGTTTGGATACTGAACTTAGTCAGACAGGCAAGAAATGTCACAGAGACGGTTTTAGCCGTGAGCCACGCGCAAGCCAACGTGCCAGAATCAGCAATTCCCTATTCTTTTATGAAGGAGAAGACGGGAAGGGTTTAATTCCGTTGTTGAAGAATCTAGATCTGTCTGATGATGGTTATGTAGTGCTGATTGAAAGAGTGCAGAAGATTGGAGAGGGGCATGATTCGTGGTATTATGAGCAAAAGCTTAATGATAAATGCTGAATTATGGTATGGACTCTTGCCCATACCATATTTTGAAATAGATGGATATATAGATGAGGATTGTTAAGGGCTTATTATCCCCACTTTCCTATGAGAACTGGTGTTTTGATTTACAAAATATTTTAAGTGTTTTGTTTTGGAATATTGAATGTTTGTTTAATTTTGCGTTATGAGAATAATTACAAAAAGAAAACTTGAAGAGTTTTACGAGCAAGAAGGACATGCTAACAGTCGCATTGCTATAGAACGATGGCATCAGAAGGTAAGTAATGCCCATTGGAAGAATTTCTCTGATATGCGAAAAGATTTCCCAAATGCGGATTACGTGGGTAATCAACATTATGTTTTTAACTTAAAAGGGAATAATTATCGCTTGGTAGTTGTTGTTATGTTTACCCCTGAGTTGGTATATATCAGATGGGTAGGTTCACATCAAGAATACGACTAATTTGATTGTAGTAAACTATAATGCTTGGATTATGGAAATAACTAGAGAAAAATATGAATATGCTCAAGCACGTATTGACGCTTTGTTGCACCAAATCACAGAAAATACGCGTGAAGATGATCCTTTGATGGTTGAACTTATGATAGTAACAGATGTTGTTGAGGCATATGAGTCTGTTCATTGTCATATTGCCACTCCATCTTTGGGCGAAATCATTCTTGATGCACTTGAAACCTCCGGAATGTCAGCCAGACAATTAGCTGAAAAAATTAATGTCAGTCCGAGTCGTATTAGTGACTATATTCATAATCGTGCAGAACCTACTTTAAAGATTGCAAGACAGTTGTGCCTTGTACTTGGCATAGCTCCTGCTGAAATGTTAGGACTTAATGTGTCAAATCGCCAAGTGTGACAAGTATTGATATAATCAAGTCTGTGACGTGGTTAAAATAATAATTGAAAAATTAGATGTGTTACATTTAATTTTGTACAATTATTTTTGAAATTCTATATTTTGTTTCTATTTTAGCAGAGTTGTTATCATATAGACAGCAGATTTTTTGGTTGACGTTATTTGATGTCACGAAAAAAAGGATTTTATTAACGATTATAAGTTCTAAACTAAATATAAGACATTATGATTAAAAGATTTATTACTACCTTGTCATTAGCATGCATGGCATTTGGTGCTTTCGCTGAAGTTAACTATATGACAGTTGAGAAGAATGATGGAACTAAGTATTCTTTCTTATTGGCGGAAAATCCAGTTATCACATATGAGAATGATAATCTTGTTATCAATAAGGATGCAAAAACCACTTATTCATTTGAAGATATCAAAAACTATCATTTCACAGTTGATAATCAGTCAGATGTTGATATGGTATCTTCAAAAGTTTTGAAGATAGTTTGGATTGACGATGCTACAATCGAAGTACAGAATGCTCAGGCAGGATCTGTAGTGTCACTTACTGCTATTAATGGAACTGTTGTTGCAAAGACAAAGGCAGACGCTGAAGGAAAGGCAACTGTTAAGATGCCAAACAATGCAGGAGTTTATGTTCTTTCTGCTGGCACTCAGTCTTTCAAGATCATCCGCAAAAACTAATCGTCGTCGATCATGAAAAGTAAACTACTCGCATTGTCTGCTGTGTCAGCGTTGTGCGTGCCGATGATCGCAGTCACCAATATGTGTATAAAAAGATATAATGGTGAGATTGTGAAGATCGATGTGGAGAATATTGAGGAGGTCTTTTATGTGAAAGATACGACATCAGTTTCTCCAATCCCCAACGATACGACTACAGTAATTCCAAGTGATACGACTACAGTAATCCCAAGTGATACAACTGTAGTGATCCCAAGTGATACAACTGTAGTGATCCCAAGTGATACAACAACGGTAATTCCAAGCGATACTGTAGTTCCAGAAAAGCCGGTGTTCAAATTGTCGTATTCATTATTAGAAGATTCTACTTTAGAGGTCCTTCCTACATGTACGGAATCTGTAGTTGTTAAGGACACTGCTTGGTTTAATGGAGAGTCGTATAAGATATCAAGTATCGGAGACACTGCATTCTATTATTGCACAGATTTGAAGAGTCTTGAGATCGGATCGAATGTGGAGAGAATTGGAAACATGTCATTCTTTTTCTGCAAAGGTTTGACTAATGTGACGATTCCTTCAAACGTGAAATATATTGCAAACAATGCATTTGGACAGTGTTCAAATCTTGATGTAGTGATTGATAACTGGGAGGACAGAGTAACGGCTCCTAGCAATGCTTTTGCTGGATGTAAGTCTGTTACATATACAAAGAAGGCTGATTCTGCAATGGTCGACGTTGAAAACACAGCAGCGTTGTTCAACATTTGGACTGACTCAACAGTGGCTGTATATGGAGTTGATTCTACAAAGGCAAAAGATTATAATGGTATTTATTCGTTCTATACGTTAACTATTCCGGAGAAAGTCAGAATTGGCAACTCTGTCTACAGGGTAACTGGAATTGAGTATGGTGCGTTTGATTATAAGACACATATGATTGGTGTTGAAATCCCGTCGAGTGTTGAATATATGAATGCTAATACATTTGCTTATTGTCCGGAGTTGAAAAGCATCAATGTCTCAGCAAACAATCAACACTTTTGCTCAATAGATGGAATTTTGTATAACAAAGACACTTCAGTGGTTCTTTCTGCTCCAAGAGCAATGACTGGAGAAGTAGAACTTCCTTCTAGTGTGAATACGGTGGCTCATAGAGCATTTGCATATTGCGACAGTTTGACTAAGATTGTTGTGCCAGCGAGTGTGGATAGCATTGGTGATTATGCATTTGCTTCTTACAACTCTTATGAGGTTGTGATTGACAATGAGGAAGAGAAAATATACAAGACTGGAGAGAATTCATTCTATGGAACCAACTCTGTAACATGGCTTAAGAATGATCCGTCGATCCTTGATGCCAAATATCTTCCATACACATTTACTGTTTTAGGAGATACAACTGCAGCGATTACAGGTTGTGTTAAGGACAGTATTTATGGTGCAGTCTCTATTCCTAGCAAAGTGCGAATCAATGGAAGGAAATACGAGGTTAGAAGCATCGGTAGCTCTGTATTTGAAAAGTGTATTCGAATGACAAGTATAGAACTCCCTGAAAGTGTTCGTTACATTGAGAATGGGGCATTCTCTGGATGCAGTGGTCTTACAAAGGTAGGCATACCACCATATCTTTATAGTGTTGGAGACGAGGCATTTGTTGACTGTTTAAATCTTATGCAGATTGAACTTCCGTCGACAATTTATGAAATCGGTTCTCAGGCATTCGCTTACTGCAAGAAATTAAGCGTTGTAGTAAATAATAAAGAGGCTAACATGAAGGTCGGAAGTAACGCCTTCTACGGATGTGCTTCTGTGAAATTTATGGAGTAAAAATAAGATTTGCGAAGAGGCGACTAACGCTTCTTCGCATTTTTTTAAATAGACAAAAGGATTTATTGACAAACAAGAATCGAATATATTATGAAAAATAAACTACTTGCAATAATAGCTACATTGGCGGTTTGCTTTACTGTGTTCGCGGAAAGAAACATGTGTATCCATCTTGGCAAACAGACTGTAAGATACAATGTGTCCAATGTGGAAAGTATCTTTTATGAGGCTGTTGACTCTGTGGCAATAGATACAGTTTATGTCACAAGATACATGAATGTCCGATTTCACGACCAAAAAATCAAAAGTTACAACGTGGATAAAGTGGTAGAGGTTTTCTACGAGAAAGTTGACTCAACTGCAATTGACGCATCCAACATACCATTGAAATTTAACATTACTTCAGATTCTACAGCGGAAGTTGTGGGATGTGATACTTCATATATAGATTCTGTCAACATTCCTGCAAAGGTATTGATTGATGGCTTGGCTTACGATGTGACAAGTATTGGAGTAGGTGCATTCTCAAATAATAAGAAACTACGTAAGTTAAACATCCCATCCTCACTTGCTGAAATCAAACTCATGGCAATTTCAAATTGTGACAGCCTAGTGGAAATCAATGTAGATATGGTCAACAGTAATTTCTCATCCGTGAATGGAGTGTTGTATGACAAAAATAAGACTGAGTTGATATTGGTTCCTGATGCGTATAAAGATTCCGTAAAAATTCCATCAAGTGTGAAAAAGATAGCTTATGGAGCATTGTTAGGAAAGTCAGGTGCTGATGTCGTTATATATAATTCCAGAAACGATGTGAATATGGAAAAAGCAGGAGGCGTTTCATGTAAATCGTTGAAATTCGACGGATGTCCATTGCTGTTCGATGTATCAACCGATTCTACAAAAGCCACTGTCAAGAAAGATGCCATGCTTCACGATGCAATCAAAAAGGGAATGTATGGAGATTCCTTGGCAATACCAGCTGAACTGACAATGAACGGAAAAACTATTCCTGTCGTTGAAATTGACGCATGGACTTTTACTGAAAGTAAAGGTTTGAAATTTGTGGAGATGCCAAATATTGTTTCTATTGGAGAGTGTGCATTCATGTATACTAGCTTGGCAGATTTGAAGATGCCAGCTGTGGAAAGAATTGGAGCATTTGCGTTCCAAGGATGTGAATATTTGACAAACAAGATTGCAGGCGAGGATACTATAAGTTTGAATTTGCCATCAGTAGCTGTCATTGAAAATTACGCATTCGAGGGTTGTACAAAATTGTTGAGTGTTGAAATGCCTAAATTGACGACAATTGGAGAAGAGGCCTTTGCAGGATGCCAAAACTTATCAAATGTAAAGATGCCTCAGGTTACAGAGATTGGAGCCTTCGCATTTCAGGGAAGTGGATTGACGAAGGTTGATCTGCCGTCGACTGTGATAAGCATCGGCTGTTTTGCATTTGATGATTGTAGTGAGGCAGAGATTACAATTGACAATTCAAAGGAAAATATCAAGTTATACGATTACGAATATAATGAATCTAGCATAGATGTAAGTGGTGCCTTTGGAGGTGTCAAGTCTGTGACTTGGATTAAATAACGAAGACGAAAACGAAGACGAAAACGAAGACGAAGACGAAGACGAAGACGAAGACGAAGACGAAAACAAAGGGATGGGCAATGCTCATCTCTTTGTTGTGTCGGCAAAGAGGATTTGACATTTTTTTTGAAAATATTTTTGGAGTTATCTATTTAATTTCTAATTTAGGAGAAGTATTGTCATAGAGACAAGAAAAAGGATTTAAAAGGAAATTTTGGACTAATAAAAACAAAGCTTATGAGAAATAAACTACTAGCTTTAGCAGCAATGTCGGCAACATGTTTGTCGTTGTCTGCAACAAAAAACATGTGCGTTGAGTTGAAAAACGGACAAATCATCAGATATGACGTGGAGAAGGTAGGACAGGTATTCTATGAGAATATCGGAGGCGATCCTGTTGTCAACCCTATCCCTGAAGATACAGCTGCTGTAGGAGCATTTGCTACCGGACTTGAATTCAAACTTGTATCAGGTACTACAGTCAGTGTGTCTGGTGTAAAGGCTAATCATCCAGCTGAGATCACTATCCCATACAAAGTCAAAATAGATGGGGATGTGTTTACTGTAGTAGGCATTGAGGGTAAAGCATTCGCTGGGTCTGATGTGACTAGTGTGACAATTCCGTCGAGTGTAAAAAGCATTGATAATTATGCATTTTATAATTGCTCAGCATTGACAAGTGTGACAATTCCGTCGAGTGTCACAAGCATCGGTGAGGGTGCATTTTATGAATGTTCTAAATTAAAGAATGTGACAGTGCCTTCAAGTGTCACTAAGATTGGAACAGATGCGTTTGATTCTTGCAAAAATCTTGATCTAGTCATCTATAACTCAAGAGACATAGTTGAACTTGGTAAAGATCCTTTTACAGGAACTAAGTCGGTAGTGTTTAAGGGCGACGACCCATCTTGGGTGCAGGTATCAAACACACCTTTGAAGTTTAAGACTTTGACATCTTCTACTGTCTCTGTTATAAAAGACGACGCGTATTCAAAACTTGATTCTGTAAATATCCCTGCAAAAGTCATCATCGAAGGTTTGGCTTACGATGTAGTATCTATTGCAGATTATGCATTTAGTGGATGTGAAAATTTGTCTGACGTACAAATTCCGTCGACGGTGACAAGCATAGAATACGCTTTTTCAGGGTGTGAGAAACTTAATGCGGTAATCGACAACACAAGAAAGAATGTGAAGATTAGTGATAATGCGTTTGTAGGATGTAAGAGCGTGAGATTTACAAAAGACGCTGCGATTACTGATTCAACTGTTGTTGATGTATTGACATACTCTTCATTACTTTTTAGAATCAATTCGGATTCCTTGTCTGCTGCTGTAACTTCTTATAATTATAATAGAGAGGATTCAATTGTCACTATCCCTTCTAAAGTGTTGGTCAATGGAGATGTGTATCTAGTAACAAGAATTGATATGCATGTGTTTAGTGATAATGGATTATTGCAAAGTGTCACTATTCCATCTACTATCACAGAAATAGGAGAAATGGCATTTGCCTATAGTCCTGTGACAAACTTCAATGTGGACCCAGATAATCAATATTTTTCATCTGAGGGTGGTGTCTTGTATAATAAAGATAAGACAGCATTGATTTGCGTCGGTGGAGGCGTTGAAGGAGAATTGATTATTCCGTCGAGCGTGGAGGTGATTAAAGAATTTGCAATTATGAATTGCTATTATTTGACTAAAATAGTGATTCCATCAAGTGTGAAAGTTATAGAAGGAAATCCTTATGGTGGTGGGTGGTGGAATGTAGATGTTGTCATAGACAATTCAAGAAGCAATATTGCAATCTATCCAGGAGAGACATTCTATGGTACTCGTTCAATAACCTTCACAGGCAGTCCATTGCTATTCGGCCTTAACTCTGATTCGACTGGTGCTGTGGTGATGAATGATATGATTAATATGCAAGTAGAAGGTAGATTAGACTCAGATACTTTGATTATACCATCTGAGGTAGAGATCAATGGAAAGGTTTATCCTGTGACAAGCATTGGATATGTTGCATTTGGAGGAAGTTATGGTTTGACAAGTGTGGAGATTCCATCGAGTGTCACAAGCATTGGATATGGTGCATTTCAAAATTGTTATAATTTGACAAGCGTGGAGATTCCGTCAAGTGTCACAAGCATTGGAAGTTATGCATTTGGTTGGTGCGAGAATGCTGAAATCACAATTGATAATTCGGAGGAAAATATCAAATTCTACAATTCAAGTGATAAGGAGACAACCATGGCTGGAAGTGATGCTTTCTATGGTGTCAAGTCTGTGACATGGCTAAAATAACGAAGACGAAAACGAAAACGAAGACGAAAACGAAGACGAAAACAAAGACGAAAACGAAGACGAAAACGAAGACGAAGACGAAAACGAAGACGAAAACGAAAACGAAGGGATGGGCGATGCTCGTCCCTTTGTTGTGTTGGTCTGCGTGGTGTCGGTGGCGTGTGTTGTAAACAAAAAAAGACGTTGCATTGATTTGCAACGTCTTTGTACCCCAGAAGGGTGAAGGGTATGAAAGACGCGAGGATCTCGCGTCTCTACGATTTACTTTACAAGCTCAAGAGTATCCTTTGCGATCATGTACTCCTCGTCTGTAGGCACTACAAGAACCTTAACCTTTGATGATGGAGTTGAAATTACCTTCTCTACGCCTCCTGCAGCCTTGTTGGCAGCGTCGTCGATCTCTACACCAAGATAACCGAACTTATCGCAGCATAGCTGACGGATTGTAGCCTGGTTCTCACCGATTCCTCCTGTGAATACCAAGATGTCAAGACCACCAAGAACAGCTGTGTATGAACCGATGAACTTGCGTACACGGTAAACGAACATGTCTCTTGCAAGTGTTGCACGCTCGTTGCCACTATTGATTCCAGCCTCGACGTCGCGCATATCCTGAGAAATGCCAGAGATTCCCTTCAAACCACTCTCCTTGTTAAGGATGTTATTGATTGCTGGAATATCAAGTTTGTTACGCTCCATCAAGTATGTGATAGCACCTGTGTCGATATCACCACAACGTGTACCCATTACAAGTCCCTCAAGTGGAGTCAATCCCATTGATGTGTCTACGCTCTTACCGTCCTTGATAGCTGAGATAGAACCACCGTTACCGATGTGGCAAGTGATCATCTTTGTGCCCTCTGGCTTCATGCCAAGGATCTCCAATGTGCGAGCAGATACATATCTGTGACTAGTTCCGTGGAAACCATATCTACGAACACCATCCTTCTTGTAATACTCGTAAGGAAGAGCGTACATATAAGCCTCTGCTGGCATTGTCTGGTGGAACGCAGTATCGAACACTGCAACCTGAGGAACGTTAGGTAGCTCAGCTGTAACAGCCTCGATACCCTTTAGGTTAGCAGGGTTGTGAAGCGGTGCAAGTGGAGCACACGCCTTGATGTTATCGATAACATCCTTTGTGATTAGTACAGATTTGTTGAATTTCTCGCCTCCATGTACGACGCGGTGACCTACAGCCTCGATCTCTGATAGATTCTTGATAGCACCGTCTTCCTTAGACTGAAGAACCTTAAGAATCAACTCAATACCAGCTGTGTGCTCTGGAATTTCGCAATCAATTTGTTTTTTCTCACCCGATGGAGTCTTATACTTCAAGAATGAATCTTTCAAGCCGATTTTTTCAACTCCTCCCGACGCAAGTGTGTCGTTCTTTGGCATGTCGATCAATTTGTACTTAATTGACGAACTACCGCAGTTTAGTACTAAAATTTTCATGTATTGTTTTTTGTTATGAAATGTTGTAGACGCGAATTACGCCTACAACATTAGATTATTATTGTTTTGCAGCAATAGCCTGGTTTGCTGTAATTGCAATCATCTTAACTACGTCCTCAACTGAGCAACCGCGTGAAAGGTCGTTCACTGGAGCTGCAAGACCCTGAAGGATTGGTCCAAGAGCCTCTGCACCAGCAAGACGCTGAACAAGCTTGTAACCGATGTTTCCAGCCTCAAGTGAAGGGAATACCAATACGTTAGCCTGACCTGCGACGTCGCTACCTGGAGCCTTGCTCTTAGCTACGCTTGGCACAAGAGCTGCGTCTGCCTGAAGCTCTGCATCGATCTTCAAATCAGGAGCGTACTCCTTAGCGAACTTACCTGCCTCGATAACCTTGTCTACTGTCTCGTGCTTTGCTGAACCCTTAGTAGAGAAGCTCATGATAGCAACCTTAGGCTCGTCGAAACCGAAGATAGACTTAGCTGTACCTGCACTGACAACAGCGATGCTTCCAAGCTCCTCAGCTGTTGGAACTGGAGTTGCTGCACAGTCGGCGAATAGCAACATACCGTCGTGACCGTATGTCTTATCCTTGAAGATCATAAGGAATGCACCGCTCACACACTTAGCACCCTGACGAGTCTTGATGATCTGGAATGCAGGACGAAGCACGTTACCAGTATAGTTCTTAGCACCTGCAACCTCACCATCAGCGTCACCAGCCTTAACTAGCAAACAAGCCAAGTATAGAGGATCCTTTACAAGCTCAACTGCCTGCTCAGGCTGCAAGCCCTTACGCTGACGAAGCTGAAGCAATAGGTCGATATATTTCTGGCTGTTTGGATTGTTCTCAGGGTCGATGATAGTAGCCTTTGAGATATTCTTTAGTCCGAACTCTGAAGCCAATTTGTTGATCTCGTTAGGGTTTCCTAACAAGATGATGTCTGCAACACCCTCTGCCAAAATCTGGTCAGCGGCCTTGATTGTACGCTCTTCTGTTCCTTCAGGAAGAACGATGCGCTGCTTGTTCTGCTTAGCGCGAGCAATAATACTGTCTAGAATTGCCATATCTGTAAAATCTTATATTTCGATGAATAGAAAATTTGTCCAGACGGTTGTGACCGTCTGCACTTGACTAATTAGTTTTGAATTTGAATTGTACCTTAGCCAACTCCTCGTTAGCCTTGACAATCTTACTCTTCAAACCAGCCTTGTGAGCCTTAACCTTCTCTGCCACAGCTTTGTCGCTCAATGCGATCATTTGTGCTGCAAGGATACCTGCGTTCATAGCACCGTTGATGCCGACTGTCGCAACTGGAATTCCAGGAGGCATCTGTACGATTGAAAGAAGAGCGTCCATACCCTCAAGTGTAGATGCGATAGGAACACCAATCACTGGAACTGATGTCTGTGCTGCGATCACACCTGGCAATGCTGCTGCCATACCTGCTGCTGCGATAATCACCTTGATGCCACGTGACTCAGCGTTTGTGGCGAAACTCTCAACTTCAGATGGAGTACGGTGTGCGGAAAGAGCGTTGATCTCGAACGGAATCTCAAACTCGTCAAGAATCTTAGCGGCCTTCTCCATGATTGGCAGGTCTGATGTGCTGCCCATTATGATACTTACCTGTGGATTCATTATCATTCACTAATTTGTTAATTTTTAGACACACGTCCGTGTGTCTCTACATGTCTTTTCACTACACGCTTATTCTGCAAAGATAAATCTTTTTACATTATCTCCCAACTCTTGTAATTAAAATTCCAACTTTGTGTTTTTGACTCTCCTTTTCGCAAAAAAAATATAGATTCTTTAAGAAAATAAAACTATTTTTGCACAAAATAGGCTAATTATAGATGTAGAATAAATTTAACGGTTATGGCAGAAAACCAAGAGATAGAAAAAAACGAAACCAAAGAGGTGCTTAATTTCATTGAGCAGAAGGTGGTGGATGATTTGGCGAATGGCAAAAACGGAGGAAAAGTTCAGACTCGTTTCCCGCCTGAACCAAACGGCTATCTCCATATTGGACATGCGAAGGCTATTTGCATGGACTTCGGTATCGCAAAGAAATACAATGGCGTATGTAATCTCCGTTTCGACGATACTAACCCTGTGAAGGAGGATAACGAGTATGTTGAGGCTATCAAGGAGGATATCAAATGGCTTGGATTCGAGTGGGGTAACATCTATTACGCATCCGACTATTTCCAGCAGCTATGGGATTTGGCAGTCACTCTAATCAAGGAGGGTAAGGCTTACATCGATGAGCAGACACCTGATGAAATTGCAGCTCAGAAGGGTACTCCTACTGTGCCTGGAACAGACAGCCCATACAGAAACCGTCCAATCAAGGAAAACCTACGTCTTTTCCAGGAGATGACAGACGGTAAGATTGAGGACGGAAAGATGGTGCTTCGTGCTAAGATCGACATGGCAAGCTCGAATATGCATTTCCGTGATCCTATCATCTATCGTATCATCACTACTCATCCACACCACCGTACAGGTTGGAAGTGGAAGGTATATCCAATGTATGATTTTGCACACGGTCAGAGCGACTACTTCGAGGGTGTGACACATTCATTGTGTACACTTGAGTTTGTGCCTCACCGTCCACTATACGATTTGTTCGTTGACTGGGTAAAGGAGGGTAAGGATCTTGACGACAACCGTCCTCGCCAGTATGAGTTCAATAAACTAAATTTGAACTATACTCTAATGTCGAAGCGTAATCTTTTGACATTGGTTAAGGAGCATGTAGTTGAGGATTGGGATGACCCACGTATGCCTACTATCTGTGGATTCAGAAGACGCGGTTATTCACCAGAGAGTATCCACAGCTTCATCAATAAGATTGGTTACACTACTTACGACGCTCTTAACGAGTTCTCATTGCTTGAGAGTGCAGTACGTGATGATTTGAACAAGCGTGCTACACGTGTGGCTGCAGTGCTTGATCCAATTAAGTTGGTCATCACTAACTATCCAGAGGGTAAGGTTGAGGAGCTAGACGCAATCAACAATCCTGAGGATGAGAATTCAGCAACACACAAGGTTGAGTTCAGCCGTGAGTTGTGGATTGAGCGTGACGACTTCATGGAGGATGCTCCAGCTAAGTTCTTCCGTCTTGGCCCAGGTAAGGAGGTCCGTCTAAAGAACGCTTACATCATCAAGTGTAGCGAGAATCCAGCAGAGTGCTGTGTTAAGGATGCCAACGGAAATATCGTTGAGGTTCATGCAGAGTTTATTCCTGAGACAAAGACAGGAGAGGCTAACTGCAATATGAAGATCAAGGGTAAGACAATCCACTGGGTAAGTTGCGCACATGCTCTAAAGGCTGAGGTTCGTCTATACGACAGACTATGGAAGGTAGAGAATCCACGTGATGAGTTGGCTCGCATCAAAGAGGAGAAGCAGTGTGAGGCAATCGACGCAATGCGTGAGATCCTTAACCCAGATTCATTGAAGGTGTTGACAAACTGCTACGTTGAGAAATATTTGGCAGAGTGCAAGCCACTTGATTATTTACAGTTCCAGCGTGTCGGCTACTTCACAGTAGACAAGACATCTACAGCAGGTCACTTGGTATTCAATCGTACCGTCGGCTTGAAGGATAGCTGGGCAAAAGAGATGAAGAAATAAAAATAACAGAATAACATGAAAAAGATTTTTTTCTATGCATTAGGCTTGGCCTCTATGCTATGTAGCTGTGGTTCAGGTACAGTTGAGGAAGAAGGCAATAAGATGACAGCTTACGGATTTGTCGGAGGACTAGGAAATGCGACAACTTCTGTATCTTATTATGATTTCAAGGAAGAGGATCCAGGATGTAAGATTTCAGGATTCTCAATGGTTGAGGGATTTGGAAGATGGACAGACGAAGAGGTTTGTACAATGACATTTGATAACATCACACCAAACTCAGACTTGACAGCAAAGATTTTCATGAGTATGTCTACTCCTTCAGGTGACGCTACTAAGTTTGAGGCTTATGTAGGAGAGCAGAAGGTTGCATATGTAGAGTCTTATCCAGGTGTTGTTTTCGTAAACATCCCTTATTATGTAGTAGGAGATAATGAAAGCATCACATTAACATTCAAGATGCTTAACGCCAAGAGACCTATCGACGTAGATCCAAACAAGTATGATTCACGTCTATTGGGAATGGGTGTGTCATATGTGACACTTTACGGCGTAGCTGTGGATGAAAGTGATGAGGAGTCTGAAGATTAATAATCTTAAAAAACATTACTAATGAAACGTATCATGTATCTATTGGGAATGGCATTGACATTATGCTGCTGTTCCTCAAAAGAAGATAAAGCTGCTGCACCAGCGGAGACAGAGACTCAGAGTGACTCAAATGTAAACCATTTGTATTCATACTTTGATTTCCGTCAGGAGAATCCAGGATGTGAAATCTCAGGTTTCTCGGGAAATGAGAGCTTCGGAAGCTGGTCGAATGGCGATACTGCCACAATTGATTTTATGGCAGCCCCTATGGCAGAGATCACTGTCAGATTGGATGTTGACAGAGTTATCACTCCAGACAATGAGCCATTTGTATTTAATGTAGAGGTAAACGGAGAGAAAGTGTCACACGTCTCAACAAATGCTAACAGCTCTGTATTTGTGAATGTGCCTAAGGAGAACCTTGGTGCAGACGGTTCTGTGCGCATGATGTTTATTTTTGAAAACGCAGCACAGCCAAGCAAGTATAATCCTGACAATCACGACGGAAGAAAGCTAGGATTTGCTCTTAGCGGTGTCACAGTTTACGGATACAGTTTAAAGAAGTAATAATCAGAAGTTCGAGCGATGAATTCAATATTCTCAAATATAGGTATGAGTTTGCCGGTAACCAACCCGGTACTCATATTCTCGCTCGTACTCTTCGTGATTTTATTAGCTCCGTTTGTATCGGAGAAGTTTAAGCTGCCGAACATCATAGTGATGATATTGGCAGGAATAATCTTGGGTGAGCATGGAGTAGGAGTGTTGACTCGAGATTCCAGTTTTGAGCTATATGGCACCGTCGGCATGGTGTACATCATGTTCTTGGCTGGTATAGAAATGGATATATCCGACTTTAAGAAAAACCGTAAGGCGGGAGTATTTTTTGGAGGAATAACCTTTATATTGCCGATGGTGATTGGTACGGTGAGCAGTTATTTCTTGCTGCAATATCTTCCGCATCACGAGGTGCCTTCTAATGTGACAGGTGCCTCAGAAATGACGTCGCAATACTATTTATTGGTGGCGTCGTTACTTCTTGCCAGTATGTACGCGTCGCATACGCTTATATCCTATCCGATAGTAAGCAAATACGGTATCAATAAGAATCGTAGTATAAGTATCACCATTGGAGGTACTATGATTGCCACGACACTGTCATTGTTGGTGTTGGCGGTGATTGTAGGTATGGCAAAAGGCCAGATCAACAGTTTCTTCTGGGTGCGAATGGGAATTGCAATCTGTATATTCCTATTTATAATTGGATTCATTTTTCCACGTCTTGCGAGTCTTTTCTTTAAGAGTGTGAGTGATAGTGTCGGTCAGTACATCTTTGTGCTGGCACTTGTTTTCTTAGGAGGCTACATTGCTCAGCTTGCGGGACTAGAGGCTATTATCGGAGCTTTCTTGGTAGGTGTTGCAATCAGTTCACTTATCCCGAGAATCTCGCCGTTGATGAACAGATTGGAGTTTGTAGGTAATGCTATTTTCATTCCGTTCTTTCTGATTGGCGTGGGAATGCTTATTGATTTGAGAGCTGTATTTGCCGGACCAAACACGTTAATTGTAGCGGTAGTGATGTGTGTGGTTTCAAATCTGTCAAAGTATTTGGCAGCGGTGATTACACAACGTACTTTCAAATTGAAGAAGGAGGAGGGAAATCTAATCTTTGGATTGAGTACAGCACAGGCAGCAGCCACATTGGCAGCCGTTAAGATCGGATACGATACGGTCATCAAGTTTGCTGACGACGGTTCGCTTATTCGTATCTTTAGTAATGATATCCTTAACGGAACTGTTATTATGATCCTTGTCACTTGTATCGTTTCATCTACAGTGACAGAACGAATGGCAAAGAAAATCTCAACAGAGTCGGAGGCTATTGATGAGAAGATAGCAAAAGCACAACAGGCAGATAGAATCTTGGTTCCACTTTACCATCCTGACAACTTGGCTAGACTGATGGAACTAGCGGTGATTTTGAAGGCAAAGAAGTCGAAAGAGCCTCTTTATGCACTTCATGTCGCCAACGATTCGCCAAACAATGGAATGGATCATGGTCGTAAACTGCTTGAGAGGGCAGCACGAATCGCGTCGGCTACAGATAATTCCGTGAAGATGATATCCAGATACGACGCTAATGTTGCGATGGGTATTATACATACTATTAAAGAGAATAGTATCACTGATATTGTACTAGGTCTCCATTATAAGAACACCTTTACTGACTCATTCTTTGGTGAGAAAACGGAGGCATTGCTTCAGATGACCAACCAGATGGTTATGGTTATTAAGGCGGTTCAACCGTTGAGCACTATACGCAGAGTGGTAGTTGCAGTGCCACCTAAGGCTGAGTTTGAGATCGGTTTCGTGAAATGGTACGATAGAGTGAAGAATATATGCAAGCAGATTGGAGCGTCAGCAAAGTTTTTTGCCCCAACCGATACACTTGCACAAATCAAGGAACTCGCAAGCAGAAATAAGTTTGGAGTGCCTACACAATATGAATTACTTGACGATTGGGATGAATTCCTGATTTTAGCACGTGAACTACAGACAGATGATCTTTTAGTGATCGTGTCGTCTAGAAAGAACAATGATTCCTACTTGCCTGCGTTTGAGAAACTACCGCAGCAGTTGGGTAAATATTTTGCAGACAATAGTTTTATCATCCTTTATCCGGAGCAATTCTCGTCGCCTGCGGATAAAGAAATATCGTAAATAGAATAAGAGATTATGGCAGAAATGTATAAGACTCCCTTTTTCTACAAATTTTTGAGAGTCTACAGTAACACAATATACAGCAGATGGTTTTCATCGACAGAAGTGAATAATGAGAAAGTCGTCCCTGAAAACGCATCGGTGATTTTTGCACCTAACCATCAGAATGCGTTTATCGACGCGATGGCTTTGCTATGGGCGTCTCCTGCTCCTATTGTGTTCTTGGCCAAGGCAGCTATTTTTAAGAATCCTATAGTAGCCAAAGCGTTGAATTTCTTCAAGATCATGCCAGCCTACCGTATGCGCGATGGCTACAGCAATTTGAAGAAGAACGAGGAGAGCTTCGACAAGGCTGTTGAGGTGCTTGCTCATAATCAGTATTTCTGCTTGATGCCAGAGGGTGGACAGGATGAATTCCGTCGTCTACGCCCATTGGTGAAGGGAATGTTCCGTATCGCTTTCGCTGCACAAAAGCAGAAGCCAGAAGGGGAGACGGTGCTTATCGTTCCGACGGGAATAGACTATGGTCACTACGATCATAGCGGCTACCACTTGGTAATCAACTACGGTAAGCCAATCCGTATTGCTGACTATTTCCAGGATTATCTAGCCAACGAGGCAGTGACTCAGAATAAAGTGAGAGACGAGTTGTACAGCCGAATGAAACCGTTGATGCATCATATCGTCTCTAAGGATTACTACGATACAATCTATGGCTCGTCTTATGCATATGCACAGGAGATGCTTGAGTCAAAGGATTGGGATGACAATGAGACTAACCGTCTTGAGGTACGTCAGAGAATCTCTACTGCTCTTGATGAGGCTGTAGAGAATAATAATCCACTTATGCCTGAACTACAGAAGGCAGTGAAAGAGTGGTTGGGTGATAGCAACAAGGTTGAACTTTATGCTCGTGCATTTGAGGAACCACATAAGGTAGATGCAAAATTGATCACATCTATCCTATATTTGATTGGTACATCTCCACTTGCTCTATACTCGTTTGTCTTCAACGGATTCCCATATTTGTTGTTCAAGGGAGTGGCATACAAGCTTGCTCACAACACGGGATTCGAGGCAAGTTTGCTACTTGGATTCGTATATTTGGTTCTTCCATTCATATATCTACTATATATAATATTGTATGCGATCTTCGCACCACAGTGTTTTGCTGAGACATGGTCGTTTATAGTCTTCACTCTATGTTGGTTGCTATCACTTCCTATCTCATTCAATTTTATGGTTAGATACAAGTGGAGATTCGAGTATGTTAAGTCGAGACTTCAGACTATCGCTGGCAAGGGTAAGTCTGCAAATAAGGTAGTTGAGATTTTAAGAAAAATTGTACCGTCTATTTAAGCCTGTAAGATATTAAGCATGGAAGATATCGAAGAACTTGACATACATAATGCTGCAGAAGAGCGAGAGCAAGACTACGAAATTGCATTACGCCCCCTTTCCTTCGATGATTTTACTGGTCAACAGAAAATCCTTGAGAATTTGAAGGTGTTTGTGGCGGCTGCAAAGATGCGTGGTGAACCTCTTGATCATACGTTACTTTATGGTCCTCCAGGATTGGGAAAAACAACGTTGGCTAATATCCTTGCCAATGAGCTTGGAGTAGGGTTTAAGTTGATCTCAGCTCCAGTGCTTGATAAACCGTTGGATTTGGCTGGACTTTTGACTGGTTTGGAACCAAATCAGGTCCTTTTCATCGATGAAATCCATCGTTTGAAGCCAGTGATAGAGGAGTTCCTATATTCAGCTATGGAAGACTTCCGTATCGACCTTATGATCGATAAAGGACCAAATGCAAGAGCATTACAGATACCGTTAAATCCGTTTACTCTTGTCGGAGCAACAACAAGAAGTGGATTACTTACAAGTCCGTTGAGAGCACGTTTCGGTATCAACTGTCATTTGGAATACTACGATAAAGATGTCTTGACTAAGATTATATGTCGTTCCGCGTCGAAACTCTATACTCCGTGTGATGTGGAGGCAGCAGGAGAGATCGCAAGCCGAAGCCGAGGAACACCACGTATCGCTAATGCTATTTTGCGACGTGTGCGCGACTTTGCTCAGGTGAAAGGCAATGGTACAATCAACACTAAAATCGCAAGTGAGGCATTGAAGGCTTTGAATATAGATCAGTATGGCCTTGATGAGACAGATACAAAGATTTTGGCCGTATTGATCGACAAATTTAAGGGTGGGCCAGTTGGACTTTCCACTATCGCCACTGCTATCGGAGAGGATGCCGGCACCGTCGAAGAGGTGTATGAGCCATTCCTAATCAAGGAGGGATTCTTGAAGCGTACTCCACGAGGTAGAGAGGCAACAGAGTTGGCTTACAACCATCTTGGAAGAAAACGTGATGGTGCTCAACTCACATTATTTGATTAATTTGAAAAAAACTTATTTTACAATGATAAAACCGACTAGTAGAAAAAACTTTATCCGCGAGCGCTCTACTGACTTCACAGTTGCAGAGCCTGCGAAATTGTTTGAGTTTTTGCAGCAGAAAATTGGTTCAAGCCGCAATAACATTAAAGGCCTATTGGCAAAGAGATTGGTATCAGTAGACGGTGCAGTTGAGACACGTTACGATTACGAGTTGAAGAAGGGACAGAAAGTTGGTGTTTGCTTCACTGGTAAGAAGAATACTTTCGCACATCCAAAAATCTCTATCATATATGAAGATGATGCTTTCCTTGTTGTAGACAAGAAGGAAGGAATCCTTTCAGTGCCAGCACCTAACCATGCTGCTGAGGATACAGTATTGAAGGTGATGGTTGGCTACGTTAAGAAGCAGAACCGTCAGAATGCTCTTTACACTGTTCATAGAATTGACCGTGACACAAGTGGTGTGCTTATGTTCACAAAGACTCCTGAGGTACAGCAAGCAGTGAAGGCACATTGGCACGATGCAGACCACAGAAAAGTTTACTATGCTTTGGTGGAAGGAAATGTAGAGAAGGAAGAGGATACAATTGAGAGCTGGCTAAAAGAAGATCCAAAGACATACATTGTTCACTCTTGCGATTATGATAATGGAGGAATGTATGCTGTCACTAAGTATAAAGTGATTCAGCGTGGAAACGGACGTACACTTTTGAAGTGTGAGATTCCTACTGGTAGAAAGAATCAGATCCGTGTCCACATGCAGTCAATCGGACATCCAATTGTAGGCGACGTTAAGTATGGAGCACCTGTCACAAGTGTTAAGCGTCTTTGTCTTCATGCAACATACTTGGCGATCAAAAACCCGATGAATGGGAAGATTATTACATTTGAATCGCCAGTTCCTCGTATTTTCTATACAGTAATGAAGTAAAAGAATGGAGGATATAAAAGCTTACTTTAGAAAGCCAGAGGTTGCAAATCTCCCTCTTCATTATGTAGACGACGCGAGTGATCTCTCGTCGTTTATTTCTGCTTGTTCTGCCGATTCCACCGGAGAATTTGATGTCGCTATCATCGGAATCCCGTCGGCTTGGGGATCTCAGAAATATAATCCGTCTGTAGCTGATGTTCCTGACTCAGTTAGAAAATATCTTTATCGTTTGTGTGGTGATTTCCACAATGTGAGGATTGCTGACTTGGGCAATATTAATGTTGCTCTGGATCAGTCGCCGATTGCAGCTGTTGCTGATGTGGTTTCGATACTTGTTGAAGCAGGTAAGAAAGTGATAATTATCGGTGGAAGTGACTCTTGCAATTTGCCAATTATTAAAGGAATGAGCCAATCCATCGGGAAAATCAATATGGTCAAGGTCGACGCGATGCTTACGTTAAGCGGAATGGATGAACTTGAGAAGAGTGGTGGATTGCTATCCAACTTCGACGAGATTGAGAAAATCAAACAAGTGGATTGCATAGATGTGTTGGGCTACCAAACTTATCTTTGCTCGGAAGACAAAATCGCCAGAGCCGACGACCAACGAATCTGCTATACTCGTTTGGCAATGGTTCAGGATAATGTTCAAGATATTGAGCCATTACTACGCGACAACGATTTGTTCAGCATTTCAGCACGTGCGGTTCGTAACTCAGATATGCCGTCTTGCGTCGCCATGCCAAACGGTTTATACGGAGAGGAAGCGTGTCATTTAGCTAAACTTGCTGGTTTGAGTGATAGATCGTCTGTGTTCTATATCTCCGATGTATACGCCCAAAATGAATCATCACTTGCCCTTTCTGCACAGATTGTTTGGCATTATCTTCACGGTGTAGATCATCGTTACAATGACTATCCAACAAACGATATCAACAACTATCGCAAGTCTATAGTATTTGATACACGAACAAATACAGAGGTCAGATTCTTCAATAATCCACTTAACGGAAGATGGTGGGTGGAGATTCCTGGTTACAATGGAAAACGCATCGTCTCCTGCAAAGAATCCGACTATAATGCGATGTCAAATAGAGAAGTGCCTGATATCTGGTTTAGACATTTTATGAGATAAAATCTCCGATAAAAAGGATCAAAACATAATGTTATGTTGGAATTAGGAGGAGGGTATCAAATACATAGAATAGAAACAACCATATTTGGAAGACTAAGGAAAAATATTACCGGAAGTTGTGGCTTTACAATTTCTCTTTTCGGCATTTTCAATTTTTTATTTGAAATTGATTTTGATACTTTTTTCGATGCTGGTTTTTTTGTGCTCTTTGTCCTATTTTGTGGGTTTTTATTATTTGCCTATTCCACCTACTTGATGTCGCAAGTTATTTATGAATCTTATTATCCCAAAGATAAACCAATATGTATCGGAGGAGAAGGTATTATAGATGAAAACGGAACATTGTATCCATGGAGTAAGATAGAACATGCCTATGTACAAAGTCCTCGTTTTCATATTTATTATAAAGGCTTAGCTGATAAAACAATTCGCCATGAAATTGATTTGTCTGAATATTCTGTAAACGAGAAAGAAATTGCAGATGAGATAGAATTGTGGAGCGGACAAGATATTGGCAATTACGAGGATTTTATAAGAGACAAATATATCAAACAACAAGCCAAGGACCGTAATATGTCCGATGAGGAGGTTGAGTCTTTAAATGATAAATTGACTATCTATACTCCTTATTTCGTTAAGTTGAAGAAACAATACATAACGTATATGTTATGTTTAATCCCTGTTGGTATCATTGGTTATGTGATTTCTTTTCTCCTGAGCGACGTGGCAACGCCTTTGGATGAGCATACTTGTTTTGTTTATTTTAAGAGAATATGCTATTCTATTAGTGGTCTTTTCCTTTGGGTTTCTTGTGCAGTTGTCCTATGTGTATATAAAATCAAAAAGTTAAGACAGAATCCAGACATGAAGAATTTAAGTGAAAGTGAGTTTGAACAATTTCTTTCTATGATAGATATGAGGACAATACTTACAAAAAAGGAGAAGTTTTTCTGTCTGATTCCTTTGCTTATGCTTTTAATGTGGATTCTATTAGTCATTTATTTGTCTTTATATAAATTTGATATTCTATCATGAAGATGTTCTTTTTTATTCTACAGTTAATATTGTTATGTGCTATAGCAGTCGGTCTTGTATTTGTTATTAGATAAATCAAATTGTAATAACTATGTTGACTTTAGGAGAACAATATATTATACATCGTAAGGATATTAAGATGTTGAGCAGAATTGGCAAAAATATTCTTGGTAGTCTTGTTATATTGACAACACTTTTATTTTTTTCGTTAACAATATATGATGTCTGTATAGGTAGAGGAATTAAAGATACTTCCGAGTTTATATTTGTTTCAGTCTTTCTGATTTTTTTTAGCATCTTTTCCATTTATTTTATATATAGATCTTATTTTCCAAATCAAGAAACCATTCGTATAGGAAGTGAAGGTATTATAGATGCTGACGGGAAGGTGTATCCATGGAATAAGGTAGAATATGCATTTCTCAAGCGGGAAAGTAAATCGCATTATTTGCATATCTATTATAAGGATGACAGCAATCAAAGTGCTCATGATTCTATTTACGTATCTGAGTTTGATGTTCATGAGAATGAAGTTGCCGACGCAATAGAGGGTTGGTGTGGCCGTGATATCGGACATTATGAAGATTATGAAAATGACAATTATATCAAAAGTCAGCTCGAAGAGGGCAAGATGACGGAGGCACAAAGTAAGGTATTAGATGAGAAATTATCTCTTTATACTCCTTATTTTCAAAAACTTCGAAAGGAGTATTTGATGTATTTCCTTTGGTTAGCTCCTGTTTTTGTTATAAGTTACTTATTATCTTCATTATTATGTGATGTTGATACTCCAATGGATAAGTCTGACTTTTTGGGTGGCATGAAGTTTATATCGTTAAAAGCGGGAAGCTTTTTTCTGTATATGCTTTGTTTGGCTTTGGTGTATAACTATAAAACGAAAAAATTGCGATGTAATCCTGATTTGAAAGACTTAAGTGATAAAGAGTTGAATCATCTATTGACTACATATGATATAGAGGAATCATCGTTAACTGTAAAAGTTCTTTTGATTCCGGTTGTGATTTGGCTCTTGTTCGTCATTTATACATTATCGGTTGCTCTTGGGGTTTTGTAGCACTAGTAGAGATGCACGTGCGTCAGAAAAATATTGAGTTGGGGACAAATACTATAAAAAATGTCTAAGAATTATGTGGAAAGAAGGAGAAGAATTAGTGGTGCCAAGTAAAGACACGACAAAGTCAGGCAGACTATGGGTGAATTTTTGCGGTAGTGTCTCTTATATGGCTGTGACACTATTCGCATTTTTCATTATATCCAAGATAACGAACTCAAATATTGGTCCTATGATTGGATTGATAATTTTGTTTGCGATGGTGTATGTTTGTTATTATTGTGTCGCGGCTATCTATCGTTCTTATTTTCCCGAAGAAGATAAAATTGTGTTTGGAAAGGATGGCATTTTTGTTATGAATGGTAGATCATTCAAGTGGGATGATATTGAATATGTATATTGTGGAGAAGAAGAAAAATTTGGTTCTTCAAATAACCAAACTCCTGGTTTGATTTTACAATCGCAAGCATCAAAGTTGCCTAAACGAAAAAAACAGATTAATTATCAGGCTTTGAGAAAAGACAAGAAAAAAATCACATGTTTGCATATCCTATATAAAAATCCAGACGACAATTATGATCAATATCATTACCAGAAACCAATTGATTCCTATAGTTATTCATCTGGAGAAATAACGGCTGCGGTAGAGTATTGGAGTGGTCGTGATATAGGAAATAAATCTGATTTGACAAGAGATCAGTATGTGGATAGACTGGTTAAGAAAGGTATGCTTACTGAAGAAGAGGGAGAATCAAAAAAAGAAAAATTTTCACTTTTAGTCCCATTGTTCGAAGTATACGAAAAACAGAAGGTCTATTTATATGTGGGGTTAGGAGTCATTGTGGTGTTGGCAATGGTATTTGAGTTTCTTCTGCATTCTGACGCTGCATTAGATAGAACCCCATATATCGGCAAATACGCAGGATTGCTATACTTGCTCGGTCCTTTTTCTTTATACATGGTGGTCTTGATGTTTGCCGAAATAATTCATAAAAAACGGTTTGTTGGACAAAAAGGAATTGAAGATTTGACAGACGATGAATTTGATGAATGTTCAATGATAGCATCAAGTGAATTAAAGTCTAAATCAGCAAGGAACATCGAGAAGACTATGACGTATATATTGGTCGGTATATATGCTATAATCTGTCTCGTTTGGGTGGCTTTGTTGGTTTATTTGTATATGTATAAAAATGGAAATTTGTCATGAAAAAAATAAAGATTATATTATTCGCACTTCAGATTATATTAATTTCTCTTCCCGCGATTATTTTTCTAATATCGTAAGAATAGTCGGATATAATGACTCAGATAGGAAAACTTTTGTAAAGACGGGGCATGACCCCGTCTTTGCTTTTTTTTGAATGTAAAATTTCCGTAAAATGGTTCGTAAAATTTAGGTCATGGTTTTCAATCTTTAATGTTTTCTCCGTTTGGGACAACTGCTATATAATCTCCTAAATTTTTGTGTTATTGTCCCAAATCATTACCTTTGTAAAAGTTAAAGTTTAGTCAGTACGATTAGACACAGTATAAATTTATAATTAATTAAATCATGGGAAAATACATCGATCTTCGATGTGATTTTGGGTTCAAGTATTGCATGTCAGACCCGATTGTCATGAAGTCCTTCTTAAATGCAATTTTAGAAGGCGACGTTGAGACAATCACAGATGTCAAGTTTGAGAACGTGGAGATCCCACGAGAGTTCATCAATCAACGAGGTGTGACATTTGATCTTCATTGCACCACAGAGAACGGAGACTCTATCCTGATTGAAATGCAGAATTCATGTCAGCCCTTCTTCAAGACAAGGGCCAATTATTACGTCTACCGACTTCTCGACAGCAAGATTGAAAAGGGAGTTGAATGGAGTAAAATGGAGAAAGACATCGACAGAATCATTGGAATCTTCATTTTAGGAGAGAAAATGGCGGACATCGACAAGGTATTGACCTGCACGGCTGAATGCGACGTCGAAACTGGCGAGATTTTTTGGGACCGACATCGAAAATATTTTTTAACTTTGCCGTTGTTCAAGTTGGATACCAATAACATAACAACGAAGGACATCTGGATTAACCTCTTCAAAAACTTAGGACGTATGGAAAACATTCATCCATCGGTATATACAAGAGCAGACGAAGGTTTGCTGAGATTGATAGAGAAAGCCAAGGTAGGAGCCTTGTCTAAGGATGATCGTGCGGTGTATGAAGCGAGCCTCAAAAAACTTGCCGACGAGATGGATATGGAGGAACATGGTTTTAAGAAAGGTGTTAAACAAGGGATTGAAATCGGAGAGAAGCGAGGAATCGAAATCGGTAGAGAAGAAGAGAAATTGAAAATTGCACGAAGTCTTAAAAGTCAAGGTGTTGACATGTCTGCCATTTCTAAAGCGAGTGGATTGTCAATTGAAGATATTGAGAAACTTTAGTGATTTTCTAATCATACACGTAGAGACGGGGCATGACCCCGTCTTTTTTTATTGAACGTAAAATTTCCGTAAAATGGTTCGTAAAATTTCTGCAACAATTGATTGCAGAAATTTATTAGATTGATGTTCACTGAAACTGCCTCTTTCTCTCAAAAACAACGTCTTTCTCTGAGAACCCCGAGTCTCTGTGTTTTATTTATATGGGTTCGCTCCGAAAATCTAATCATACTTATGGAAAATCTTATCCTTGCGAAAATCTTGCAAATAGAATCATAGTGACATATTTAAGAATCAAGTAAAATTGCTTCCGAAAACTTAAGACGTAAGATCTTGCGTCTCTACATGAAAACTTAATTTAACTCAGTAGCGATTCTAACACAGATAGTTACTATTACAATTTGTACTATGAGAAAAACACTTATTGGCGTGTTCTCTCTGTTGAACTTATGTTTTGCCAGTGCTGAAACTATCCTTACCGTAGAGTATCTCGACGGTAGTGAGAAGAAAGAACAGCTTGAGAAACTATCTAAGATAGTTTTCCAGAATGGCAATATCGCTTTTGATTACAACAGCGGAGAAACCAAAGATTTCGGAGACCTCTCAAACACACAGAAGATTGTATTCTCCGACGGTGTGATTACCAAGGTTGACGAAAAGTCTTCCGCAACGGTTCAGGTTTATCCCAACCCAACTGCTGAATCTATCAGCATTGTAGGCAAAAAAGACGGTGAATTCGTAAAAATCTACAATATGTTGGGAACACTTGTGCTTTCAAGTCCCGAATCTGAAATCTACGTAAACTCACTTGCCGACGGTTCATATATCATCATCGTCGGAAACTCAATCATCAAACTTATTAAGAAATAATCATGAAGAAAAGTATACTTTCTACAGCATTGTTGGCTTGCGGCCTATTTGCCAATGCACAACTATATATCTACAAGAATGGTGAGCTTCGTTACTCTATGGACGAGACTCCAGATAGTATCGTATTCCACGCTCCAGCAGTGAATGAGGGGCAGGGTAGTATCGATCCACCAGTTGAGGAGAAAATCCCATACAACTACAATGCTAACTTGCAGTATCATGCCGCACCAAACAACTACCTGAACAATTGTCAGCAGGCAGGTAAGGTGACTACTGAGTATTACAACGGTATCCGTGGTAATAAGACTTTGAAGGTGTATACTCCATATGGTTACGATGAGAACAAGAAGTATAACATCCTTTATTTGATGCACGGTGGTGGTGAGAATGAAAATACAATCTTCGGTAGTGATGTAATGCTTCAGAATATCCTTGACCACATGATAATGAACGGTGAATTGGAGCCGATGATTGTGGTTACTCCTACTTTCAATGGAACTGGTAGTGAGGCCCAGAACTTCTGGGAGGAGCTTCGCAAGAGTGTGATCCCATTCGTTGAGGGCAAGTATTCTACATACGCAGAGTCCACTTCAGACGCTGATATCAAGGCTTCCCGTCGCCACAGAGCATACGGAGGATTCTCAATGGGATGCGTGTCGACATGGAATGTATTCTTGTACTGCTTGGATTACGTAGCTTATTTCATGCCGTTGAGTGGCGACCTATGGTGCAACGGATGTAATTCAGGTCAGGATAAGGCGCGCAACGTCGACGCAGCAATCGCTCAATCTGGTTTGACACAGCGCGATTATTTCATCTTCGCTGCAACAGGATCTGATGATATCGCATATCCAAACGAGAACCCACAGATTGAGGCTATGAAGCAGAGCAGCAACTTCGTCTACACATCTGATTTTTCAAAGGGAAATCTTTACTTCATGGTTGCTCCTGGTTTGACTCACTGGTGGGGCTACGTAAGACACTATGTGTATGACGGACTTCCATACTTCTTCCACGAGTAGTATATAATACCCTATTATATTGCTAATCCGCGTCGCCAATAATGGAGACGCGGATTTTTACCGTTATAAAACGCCTAAAGAAGTAGTGGAACTAATATTCCGATAGGATTATATTTACACGCAGTTGTCCAAAATGAGATTGTTAAGGGCCCATGTTTGATTTATTGGGCCATAACACCACTCTCCAACGCGAGAAGGGCTAGCGTATAATAAATAAGTGTGTATAGATAATTATGAAAGCAAGTTTTATGCCATTTTTGTATATAATCCCCTGATTTTTTTGCGAGACGTATCTTTACACCACTTCTGGCATTCCTCCCACAATCATATATTCCTTGAAACATCCAACCCATACATCTAATTCTGTAGAAGAGAAAGGCTTTCCGTCTTTCAAATGATTGTAGATGCTTTCCACTTGATCTTTTGAATACCCTTTAGCCCAAAGAAACTCATCAAAGTCAAGAGAGTGCATTTCAAAATCCGTTTTATAACCTACACTGTTAGATTCAATTTCATGGTAGTTGATACCCATCAGTGATCCCGAGCAGATCACATCGTATCTGCCATCGATTGCAAACGATTTCAAGCTTGTAGCACAATTAGGACAAGCCTGTAGCTCAATTAGGACAAGCCTGTAGCTCATCAAAAAAGATGAGAGTGTTATTTGTTTCAATTTTAATGTTGGAGTCTAATAGTGTGATATTGTTTATGATAGTATCCACTTCAAATCCGTCGCTGAAAATGGATTTGAACCTTTCTTGAAGAGCAAAATTTTTACTTACAACATACTTATATGATGATGTTGCAAATTGCATGATGGAGTATGTTTTCCCAATCTGACGAGTCCCTTTGATGATAAGTGTTTTTTTTTGTCAGGATTGTTCTTCCATTCTTTCAAGTATGTATCTATTTTTCTTTCAATCATATAACAATACTATTTCACAAAATTCCAGGTGTTATGATGAGGATTTTCACAAAATTCCGAATCCAAGTACAAATGGATAACAAAAAAGGGATGCATCAGCACCCCTTTTAATTCTGCATTCAGCATTTATAATTCAGCATTTTATTATGCAATATGCCCTAACCTGTATGATGCAGTCAAGTAACTATTGTTCTCGTAGTAGGTTGAACTGCGATAATTGTCAATTTTGTTGGCAATCCACGACGAGAATACTTGAATCGTAACCTGAATAAAATCGAGAGATTTGTCCTCTTCCGCAATTGTTGAGATTAAACGTTCATACACTTTCCCTATCTCAAAATGGGAAGGAATGCGTACGTCGGTTATTCCCTTGATATTGTCGTACATGCCCATTTGAATGTGTTTCTCTTCGATGAGTTCGTCGGCTACCTTATCTATGTTTTCGCAGTGGTAAACATCTGCAAGATTATAGAGTTTAGTAATTGTTTGCTCACCGAGTGAATTGACCACAACACCACGCTCATTTTTTGTTTTGCGGGCGATGTATTCAATTAGAGAACACACGTAAAACAAGTCATTATGATGCTGAGCTTCCCCTTTAACTTCAATCTTCATAATGACATTCTTTTGAGGAATGAAACCTAATACATTCTAATGCGGCTTCCGTACAGAAACAAATCTGGTGAGTCGGTTTTTTGAATTTTGCCAATGCCCAGAATGCCTCACGAGAAATGACTCCGTTGAGAAAGTCCGCTACATAGTTATATATCTGATCATCAGCCATAGCTCCTATCACAATATCATAATTATGTGTTTTGCCATTTCTGCAATCAACTATGAAGTCAAGCCACTCATCTGTCATTTCCGAGAAATGCAAGATTCGTAGATTCTCATTGGGAATGTATTCGTATAATGACAAAATAGATGTATCGTATTTGTTAGCCCACCGGATGGCCTGATGCTCAAAAATGGTGCAATAGAATCCTTCGCCAAAGTCCTTTGTATATTGTCCTTTGATGATTTTGGGTTCTGTAACAGCGATATTGCTGCCGTGATAAATAATTTCTTTATTCATAGCACCAATGCCCATTTATTCTGCATTCAGCATTTATAATTCAGCATGTTATTACTCGTATCTCAACGCTGTGATTGGGTCAAGTTTGGCTGCTTTCTTGGCTGGCAACCATCCGAAGAAGATTCCGATGAATGCACTGACAAAAAATGCCATAAACACTGCTCCTACACTCACCACAAATGGCGAATTCATCACCTGGGCTATGACGTAAGATGCTATGATTCCGACAAGGATTCCGATTATTCCTCCAACGATACTCAACATACCGCTCTCAATAAGGAATTGCCAAAGTACGTCTTTTGCCTTTGCTCCGATAGCCATACGCAATCCGATCTCTTTTGTACGCTCTGTGACAGTGACATACATGATATTCATGATTCCGATACCGCCGACAATAAGCGAGATGATGGCTGTGGCTGTAAGTAGGGATGTGATTGTGCCGACTACATTCGACATCATTTCAAGCATCTCTGCCTGTGTACGCACCTCAAAGTCGTTGTTAGCGCTTGGTGCAAGGTTGTGGGTTGCACGAAGAATCTTCTCAATCTCCTCTGTCGCAAGTTGACAGACATCCTCGTTCTTAGCTGATGCGTAGATCATGTTCAAATGGTTCTGCGCTAAGATTCGTTTCTGCACAGTCGTATATGGAGCGATAAGGATATCATCCTGATCCTGTCCCATACTGTTCTGTCCTTTCTCCTCAAGCACACCGATCACTTTCATCGGAGTTTTGCCAAATCGTATCTCTTTGCCTATCGGATTTTCTCCCTCATCAAACAGATTGTCGACGATGGTTTTTCCAATCAAGCAGACTTTTGCGTAACTTGCGATATCCTGGCTTGTGAAATTCGATCCGTAGGCGATTTCATATTTCTTGATGGCAAGATACTCCACGCTGCCTCCTTGCATCTGTCCTGGCCAGTTTTTTGAGCCATTTACAAGCTGTCCGGATGCATTCACAGATGGTGATACAGCTTCGACATAGATTGCCTGTGCTTTAATCGCCTCCACGTCGTCTATTTTCAACGATTGTGAGTTGGAATTTCCAAGGTTCACACCGCCTCCACGCTGATGCGCGCGCATCACCATGATAAGGTTTGTACCCATCGATGAGATATTCTCCTCGATTTGTGCCTGTGAACTCTGACCCATGTTGACCATGGCGATCACGGATGCGATACCGATGATGATACCGAGCATTGTCAGCAACGCTCTTGTGGTGTTGCGAAGCAAAGCCTGATATGCTATTTTTATTAGATTCGAGAAATTCATTGTGTCGTCTATAAGTATTAATAGTCGTCGCTTGCTGGAAGTGCGTCAAGAGCGGCCTGAGCACTTTGTGTGTCCACTGGCTCGTCCTTAGTCACTCGTCCGTCACGAAGCATCACCACTCTTGATGTGAATGCTGCGATGTCTGGCTCGTGTGTTACGAAGGCGATAGTCTTTCCTGCTTCGTTAAGTCGCTGGAAAAGACTCATGATCTCGTAGGATGTACGGGTATCAAGGTTACCAGTCGCCTCGTCGGCAAGAATGATCACGGGATCGTTGACGATAGCGCGTGCGATTGCCACACGTTGCTGCTGACCTCCTGACATCTGGCTTGGCAGGTGATACATTCTCTCTTCCAAACCTACAAGACGAAGAGCTTCTTCGGCTCTCTCCCTACGTTCTTTGGCGTTGACATCGGGATTATAAAGCAATGGTAGCTCCACCTGCTCGATAGCCGCAGTACGTGGAAGAAGATTGTAGCTCTGGAATACAAAACCGATCTTCTTGTTGCGAATCTCCGACAATTTATCGTTGGAGAATTTCGACACTTCGATCTCATCGATGTAATATTCTCCCGACGTAGGTTTGTCCAAGCAACCAAGGATATTCAGCATCGTACTCTTTCCGCTACCGCTGGTACCCATGATCGCCACGAATTCGCTTGCTTGTATTTCGAACGACACTCCACGCAAAGCTCGCACCGTCTCACTTCCAACGATGAAGTTACGCTTGAGATCGTTGATTCTTATTATGGAATCTGCCATACTTTTTTTATTTCATCATTCTTCTACTTCCGCGTGGAGGCTGAGGAGTCAATGGATTGTTGGATGGACCACCTTTTGCCTTCTTTACTTTCTCGCCTACCTGAGCAGCGATAATTACTGTGTCGCCGACTGAAAGTCCGTCTTTGACGATTGCGTTCACACCGTCATTTACTCCTGTCTCAATGAAACGAGGTCTGATTGACTTGCCGTTCTTGATCCATACTTTCTGACCGTTCTGTCTCATAGCCTCTCTCTTCTCACGATTTGGACGCTCGCCTTTCTCTCCGTCGACACCTTCTGGATGTCTACCTTCTCTCATGCCATCCTTTGAAGGTCTCTCTGGCTTACCGATAGCCTCAAATACCTCTTCTGATGGGTTGAAAGTCATTGCAGATACAGGGACAAGCATGCCGCTCTGTGATGCAGTGAAGATAGTGACGCTTGCAGTCATACCAGGGAATAGTTTCTCCTCTGGGTTCTCTGCTTTTACGATTACTGTATAAGTAACGACGTTGCTAGTCACCTTTGGCTCAAGACGGATCTCCTGAACCTCTCCGTTGAATGTCTCGCCCATGTATGAGTCGACAGTAAACTCAACCTTCTGTCCAACCTTCACCTGGCCTATGTCAGCCTCGTCGATATTGGCCTCTACTGTCATGCTCTTAAGATCTTTTGCAATGATGAACAATGTAGGAGTAGAGAATGAAGATGCTACTGTCTGTCCCTGCTCAACCTGTTTAGCAAGAATCACACCGTCGATTGGCGACGTGATGACTGCGTATCCAAGGTTCACCTGAGCCTCACGCACATTAGTGTTGGCGTTGTTCAATGTGTTCTGAGCCTGGATGTAAGTGTTAGTTGCCTCGTCATACGACTGCTGAGTGGCTGCACCTGCCTCGAACAATGCCTTTGTACGGTTGTAGTTCTGTGTGGCAAGGTTCAATGTGCTCTCTGCGCTCGACTTTTGTGATTTAGCCTGCTGCAAACGCTCAAGCAATGTCGACTTGTCCAACTCAGCCAACACCTGACCTTTTTTCACCTTTGAATTGTAAGTCACGTAAAGTTTCTCCACTTTACCTGACACCTGTGTTCCGACCTCGACCTTGTCCGCTGGTTGAAGATAACCAGTGGCAGATACCGATTTAGAAATCGTTCCTTCCTCGATCACTTGAGTCTTGAAAGAGACCTCTTTCTTTGACGGCCACAAGAAGTATAGCAACAGTCCTATGACCAATGCTATCGCAATGCCTATGCCTATTTTCTTTGCCATTGTATTTTGTTTTATTTTTTACTTATTGATACGTACAGCCTCATACTTGATTGGATAGTCCATGTAGACATCCAAAATCTTACGCTCGAGGATGAAAGAATACTTGCTTCTTACATAGTCTGTAAGATAGTTAATATAGTTGTTCTGCTGCTGCAATAGATCCACACTCGTTATTGTTCCGTATTTGAACTTCATATTGTATGCATCATATACAGCCTTGTATGCTTTTGCTCGTTTTTCATTTACAGTGTACTGACGGTATGCTAGCTCAACATTTGCATGCTCCACTGCTACTGTCTGGCGAAGCTTCAATTCTGCTTCCTGTAAATCAATCTCCGACATTTTTGTCTGGATCTCATTCATCTTTAAAGATGTCTTTGTCTTTCCCTTATCGTAGATTGGAACTGACATTGAAATTCCAACACTCTGACTGAATCGATCTACAAGCTGATTGCCGAAATCGTTAAACTTGCTGTGTCCAGTGCTCATTCCAGCACTCGCTGAGATAGTAGGACGTCTGCCTGCACGAGTAATTTCCTCATTAATTCTTGCAACTTCGATATTCGACTTTGCCAAAATGATATCAGGATAAGTGTCAAGTGTACGCTGAATAGCAGTCTCGACGCTTGGCATTGCTGCTAAAGCGGCCATATCTGTTGTGTCTGGGTAGACAAGTGTCAATTCAGCATCTGGATCCATAGAAAGTGCAAGCTTTAGGTTTAGCAATGCATTGTCACGGTTGATCTGACTGCTCTGAAGGTTACACTCGTCGTTGGCTTTCTGTGCCTGAAGGATAAGGTAGTCGCTCTCCAAAATAGTTCCGACCTTGAATTTTTCTTCTCCCTGACGTAGCTGCTCCTCACTAGTTTCCATGATAATCTTCTGATAGCGTAGCAACTCTTCCGCAGATAGTGCACTTAGGAAATTCTGAAGAATCTTGATGATTAAGTTGTGGTCGTATTGGTCTGTGCGTGTTACTGCCTCATTTGCTTCAATACGGCTCTTTTCGATATTGTTCTTTATCGCACGTCCTTGATAGAGTGTGATTCCGGCATTGACTCCTATGTTTCCTCCAATATTGATGTCGCTATTACGGCCTGAGTGTGAAACAGATTCTGATACTGATCCACTGACTTGTGGCTTACGATTGTTTTTAGCCTGTTCGTAGGAATATTCGCTGACCTTCTCCGATAGCTTCATGTTCTGTCGCTCAAGACTGTTGCCAAAAGCATATTCAATACATTGCTCAAGAGTAAGGTTGTATCGCTCGTTTTGTGATGCTACATCGCCCTCTGTCTGCGAGAAACCTGCACAGCAAAACAGGGATGCAGTTATCAGTGTTAGTATTTTTTTCTTCATATATAATGCTATTATGATTTTGCAAATATATCAAAATTGTTGAATTTCTTATTATATAGGAAAATAAAATGCACGGCATTAGTGCTTTTTTGTCACGTTAGATTGTTCTAAAAGTAATGAGTTTTAATGCGTACAATAAAAATTATACTAAATTTGCCAAAAGAGACTTATAATTATACATTAGGGCTAAATAAATATACGCGAAAATATGGCGGCAGACTTTACTACCTTGAAGGAATTTGTTGAATTTCTTGACAAAAATTATTCTAAAATAGATGCTTATAGATTTCTTGTAGACGATAATGTTGAAAGCAGAACTTACAATCAATTGAAAAATGATTCCTATGCTTTGGCAAGTTACTTTGTCAACAAGGGTTATAATCATAAACATATTGCGATTCTTGGTGGCACAAGCTACGAGTGGGTTGTCTCTTTCTTTGCTGTGGGAATGAGTGGCAATGTAGTGATTCCTATAGATAAGATGCTTTCTGAGAAGGAGATGCTTTTCCTTTTTGAAAAAGGCGACGTGGATTGCATACTTTATAGTAGTGATTACACTCGTGTCGCTGAACACGGTAAAGAATCCGTGGTGAGTGTGAAGGAGATTGTTGGTCTTTCTTCTGACACATTTAAGAGTGCTCTTAAAACAGCCCATGTCGAAATGCCTCAAACTAATCCCGATGAGATGGTTGAGATTCTGTTTACTTCCGGCACTACAGGAACAAGCAAGGGAGTTATGCTGTCTCAAACCAATATTGTCGTCAACTTGAAAGATGTCATACGAATGAATTATGGCTCGAATTTGAAGAATGGAATGAGAGTTTTGAGCGTTCTCCCAATTCATCATACATTTGAGCTTACCGTTGATAATCTTGGAGTGTTAGGTAATGGTGGGACTATATGTATTAACGACAAACTTGAGAATATCGTAAAGAACTTGAATGTTTTCAAGCCATCCATGATTTTGATTGTTCCTGCTATTGCTGAGGCTTTCTATAAGAAAATTCAGGAGGGTCTTAATGATCCTGCAATGCAGAAAAAACTGAAGCTTGGTCGCAAGGTTGTGAAGGCGACAAAGGCTTTGGGTATGGATACGCGTAGAAAGATTTTCAAATCTGTATTGAATAAATTCGGTGGCGAGTTGACAAACGTCGTTGTTGGTGGTGCTGCACTACGTCCTGAGATCTGTAACTGCTTCAAGGAGTTTGGAATCAATGTTTACCAAGGTTATGGCTTGACTGAGTGTGCACCGTTAGTCGCTGCCAACTATCCAGGTATGGATAGGGTCGGATCTGTAGGTCAACCAGTTTCTTATATGGAGGTGAAGATTGAGAACGACGAGATCTTGACTCGTGGAGCAGGTTTGATGCTTGGTTACTACAAGAGCCAGGAGCAGACTGACGAGGTGATCAAAGATGGTTGGTTCCATACTGGAGATTTAGGTTATCTCGACGAGGATGGATTCCTTTACATCACAGGCCGTTGCAAGAGCCTAATCATCCTTGACAATGGTAAGAATATCTACCCAGAGGAGTTGGAAGAAAAACTTTTGACTATTGACGGAGTGAAGGATGCATTCGTCTATGGTGATAAGGGTAGAATTTGTGCTTTAATCCTTCCTTTCGATAAGGAGAAGAAGAGAGATATTGAGAATGAGGTCAAGAAGATCAATGAGATGCTTCCTACATATAAGAAGATCACTTTTGTAAGTTTCTCAAATAAAGAGTTCCCTAAGACAACAACTTTGAAGATCAAGCGACACGAGTTGCTTAAGACTATCCAGAATCAATCAGTCGACGAGGAGGTTAAATACGTTGCCCCTAACACACCTACAGAGAAGCGTGTAGCTGAGGAGTTTGAGCAGATCTTGACTCAGAAGGTTGGTTTGCTTGATGATTTCTTTGAGTTGGGTGGAGATTCACTAAGTGCATTTGAGTTGGCTGCCAACCTTGGCATCACTGCTCAGGATGTTTATGAATATCCAACAGCTCAGACTCTTGCCAAGTTCATCGACGACAGCGATGAAACTGTAGAGGACGAGTCAGATGTGGATGTCAACGCACTAATTGCTAAGGATGCTAATGTTGAGGTGAATAACCCACACAAGTGTATCTTCATTACAGGTGCTACTGGTTACTTGGGAGCACATGTGATGCGTGAACTCTTGAAGATGAATCAGAACGTTGTCGCACTTGTTAGAGATGAGGAACGTTTGAAGAAGACATTGAAACGATACTTCCCTAAAGATTGTGACTCGTTCAAGTACCGTGCTGTTAAGGGAAATATTGAAGAAAAGCATTTTGGTATCGACGACGCTACTTATGCCTCACTTGTTAAAGAGGTCGATACTGTGGTTCATATTGCTGCCAATGTTCACCATGCCGGACACTATGCTGATTTTGAGCGTACAAATGTGACAGGTACAAAGAATGCTATTGAGTTTGCCAAGGATGCCAACGCAATTCTTCACCACACATCAACAGCATCGGTATGTGGAGTAGGTACCGTCGCTATTCCAAAGACAGACAAACCATTTGATGAGTTCGTTTTGAATATCGGACAGAAGTATGTTCAGAATGTCTACATTCATTCTAAATATAAGGCAGAGGAGACCGTTTTGGTGGAGAGAGCAAACGGTTTGAAAGCAAATATCTATCGAATCGGAAACTTGACTTGGAGAAAATCAGATGGTTTGTTCCAGAAGAACGCAGAGGAAAACGGATTCATCGGACGCTCAAGAGGTTTGTTCAAGGCAAAAATGTATACACCAGAGTTGGCTGAATATCCAATGGATTTCACTGCCGTCGACGAGTGTGCTCAGGCTTATGCGAAATTGGTTTTACACAATAGAGCGAACAACATCTATCAGTTGTATAATCCATACGACTACACTATCCAGCAGCTTTCGAAGAAGATGTTCCAGAAGTTCAAATGCGTCTCAAAGAAAGAGTTTGACAAATTCTTGAAGGATAGTATTCAGGATAAAGATTTGGCTATATTATCATTCTATAGTTCAATCGCGTCGAAATCAAGAAATGTTCCTTTGAAGAATGAGTTCACATGTGAGACATTGAAGTCGTTAGGATTCAAATGGTCGACGATTGGATTCTTCTACTTGAGACACTTTAGAAAGTTTATGAAATAATACAAAGGGCAATCCATTGGGTTGCCCTTTTTAATATTCATATAAATCAGCAACTTGAGAATTGCTGCGTCTATTCTTTCTCTTTAGAATTCTCTTTCTCATGCGTGGTTTGTGATGTTTGTAGGCTCTGAATCCATAGCACGTGCCTGCTCTTATGACTGTGTCGCTGAGTTTAATAGGAGAATTGATAATGTTGTTGTAGTTTATAGATCCGAAAAGACTTATCAGGTGATGCTCACGTTGCCAGATCCAACTTGCTCTAGCTACAGCACCCCAATGGAAATATGGGTCATGGTCACTGTAAATATTAGGCTTCGGATTTACTTCCGACTCTTTATATAATGTGATATATGGTAATGCCGAGACGTGTAAAAGAGTCTTTTTCTTTGTTACGAAATTGTGGGCATAGCCTGCGTTTAGATTAATACTGATATAGGTGATTTCTGTTGGAAATGTCAACTTCTCGCAAGATACTATGTGAGACCATTCTGTTTTTGGGGAATGAAGGTAATATGTTAATGCAGATAACCCAAATAGTGGGCTGCCTGCACTTTTCTCCTGCCTCATACTATGTGAAAATGCTGCATTGTAGGAGAATTTACGATACAACGGTGCGTAGTAACTGTTTATATAAATGCGGAAGTTACTTATGCTTGAACTGGAGATGTCTGTGTGGCTGTTGTTGAAATTTAGGTTGTTTCCACGTGTTTGGTTTGCACCTAATTCAATGCCCCAAGCGTCTCCGTAATAGCTGAAACTTAAATCAATATTCTGTTGTGTACTCTTTCCAAAGGATTTAAGGTCCAGACTTCCTCCCAATCCAAAATTACGATATCCAACCCATATTCCAATTTTAGATATTTGTTCGGATGAGATTGTACAATAGTTTGGTAATGTATCTGCGATTGGACTCCATCTGAAATTAGACTGGCTATTGAATGTGTTGAAGTCGACTTTGACTTGCAGACCATAGTCGTTGGTTGTAATATAGTTAGTGTCAACCGACGTCTTCAACAAACGAGTGATCACTCTGTCTACCCAATTTTTCTCTTCCTCATATTCTGTGACATAGATATACTCTTCGCCCGGATGCAGACTGTCTATATAAATATAACTGTCGTTGTCTCTTTCGTGTTCAATCAAGATGATGTTGGAGGAGGTCGAGTCTACATAAATAATAGTTGTGTCAGCCTTATTTGTATAATCCTCATTTTCGTCATAGTTAGTGTCAACACTTACCTGAGCCATTCCGAAAATAGGAACGACTAAGATAAGGACAAGAAAAATAAGACGACTCAACTTCATAAATTGCCGCAATAATTATAGAGAGACGTGGAATGCCGCGTCTCTACAAAATCATCATTTTGATGGAGTAATGATATGAATGTCACGCTGAGGGAATGGAATCTCAAAGTTGTTCTCATTCAATGCATTGTAGATCAACTCTTTTGCTCTTGAAACAATGACCAACTTGTTTTCAACCAAAATCCACATCACAACATATAGATCGACTGAACTCTCTCCAAAATCGTTGAACAATACGCTGATTTTCTTCTCAGGATCGACGTTGGCTTTCACTCCTGTCTTTTCATAATGCATACAGTCTAACTTCTCTATAAGCGTATCTCTTACTTTTTTCACATCCGTACCATAAGCCACACCGACAGGTAGTTTCACAAGCTCGTAACCGTGATTACGGGTAAGATTCTTGAATGTTTTTGTGAAAAGTGTGGAATTTAGGAATGCAATCACGCATCCGTCCAAAGTGATAAGCTGTGTACTTTGGTAAGTGATCGACTCTACTTTTCCTCTCACTCCGTCGCATTCGATGAAATCACCTACTCTTACACGTCTGCCGGTCATCAAAGAGATTCCATAGAAGAAGTTGTTGAGCATATCACGCATGGCGAATCCGAGACCGGTAGCCAAACCAGCAGTCACGATTGATATTCCACTCTTTGGAACCTGTAGTAAGAATAGAATGAAAATGAAGTATATTCCCCATACCACAATTGATATCATATTGTTAGCAAGTGATATGTTGGATCTTTCTATCTCATGAAGAGCCTTGTTCTTGAGCTTCAAATGTTTGTAGATGGAGCGGAGAATGTAGGATATAAATTTGAAAATAAAATAGAATTCCAACACAACCACAATCTTGAACAATGACAACTGACACAAGTCTTCAATGTCGAGGAAGTTTGTGAAGAAGATGTCTTTACACATTGCAGTTAGGTCGAAGATATCTGTGGCGATATAGATACATAGTAGGAACGAAAGCACTGCTGCTACAGGAATCAAACACATAGTCACAAGATCTAAGAACCAAGTGTGAGTTATGTTGTCGCCCTGGTTAGTCTGCAACTCGATGATTTTTTTGTTAAGAGCTTTTTCGTATTCCTTTTGAGGAGTCTCTGACTCGATTATGCCATTCTTCTTAAGGATATGTTTTGCGACTTTGTTCTTCTCAAACTCCTTCATATACTCCGACACAAAAGTCAACGCCTGAACGCAAGTAAGCTGAACCAACCACCAGATGAAGACCTCTACAGCCAATAGAGCATAACCGAGCCATGCCATGACGCAAGCCACGGTCATGATGGTAAGTGAGATCCACGCGTAAATTTCGTCGTACTTAGGAATGTTAGAATGGTGCTTCTTCACCGAACGGAATCCCCATATAGTAAACAAAATTAGCATTGGTGGAAATAGAATCACCACAAGGTTGTTAGGCACAAACAAGATACGGAATATGATGATCACAAGACCCATCATCAATATTGGGAAGTAGCATGAGAATGCACTCTTGATCTGGTATTTGTTTGTGCGATAGACTAATGAAAGAGTGATTGCTGCTATCAAAAGCATATATTCGATCAGACGCGAACATGCCATCGCTAAAAAATTTTGACTTGTCAAAACCTGTGGCAAAGTACATAGTACCGTGAAAAGTAGGCAGGTGAGAGATATCGCATAGTATGGAATGAACTCCTCTTTGAATTTCTTTTTGCCGAATTTCTTCAAGCAGAACCATGCTATTCCAGCTGCCACCAACAAGATGCCAAAGATGGAAAGGACTAATATGATAATAGTAGAGCCTCCCCAATCGGAATGAACATTGTTGCTGCTGCTTACATATTTGTCCTTCATGTCGTTGCATGCATTGTAATAATGCATTGAGAAATTCTTCAAAACAGATACGTAATTGTTTCCTCCATTAGTGAAGATGCTTTGTTGGATAGACTCATATTTCCCAAGTGCGTAGTCGTTGACTGATTTCAAACGACTCTCCACACGTTCATACAACTTTTTGTCTTTTATGATGTGGTCTCTGATAGAAATGTAGTCCGCAAGAATCTTTTTAGATAATGCCACACAAGAATCACGCTCTACCTGACTCTTTTCAGATAACATGAAATCTTTCAAATTAGCCATGAAAAGTTTATTCACAGCTTTAGGTAGCGTCGGTACTTTTAAGGAATCATTAGCTGAGGCAGTGGAATCGTTGACTTCTTTGGCAATTTCTCTTGCCTTTGCCAACATGAAACTATCCTGTTTGGCTTCCATAGCCTTCATGTTCTCCTCTGCTGATGTTGTGGTTGTATCTCCACCAAGATGTTTTCCGAAGATGTTTATGCCGGTACCTTTAGTAGTAGAGTCGGCAGATTGTTTGCCATATTTTTCAGCTTCGTATGCTGCAGTGGCTTTTGCAACAGCCTTGTTGATAGAGTCTTCCTTCATTTTGACAGTTCTTAGGCTGTCGATGTTGGAAGATTTTTTTCTTGGAGGTATGCTCTCCAATGTCTCAATCAAAAGAGTATAACGCTTGATTTCACTTTCAAGTTTCTTGATGCTGATGTCGAATGGCATTCTTTTCTCTTTGAATTGACGATATTGTGTAGTCGCCTCATGACATGCGTAGGCCATATCAAAGATATAGTCTTGCTTCTGGCTATAAAGCATCAATGCGATTTTCTCGCTCTCTTGAATTGTAAGAAGGGCCTCTTTGTGCTGCTTCACATTGAAACTGTCGTATATCGCCCTCATTCTTGTCTCCTCTCGGTGAGTCTTCTCCAATTCAGATCTAAGGACGCTAACGGTCATATCGAGATTCTGCTCATTGAGCACTGCAAGGACTTGTGTATGTAATACAAATAGGAGAGCAAGGATGCTCCAGAATTTCTTTTTCATCATTAATTTGCGCAACTTAAATACTCTGCAAAATTAGTGAAAATCATAAACCATTCGGAAATGATTTTAAATAGTTTGAGTAAAAAGGTGGATTTTATGTTTGTTTTGTAATAAATCACAGGAAATACAGGAGAGAAATTATCTTTTGTAGAACATATTATTTATTGGATAAATAGACAAAATCATTGGATAAAATAATTTTTTCTTGCTTTTATTTTGATAATTGTTGCGGATGATTTTATTTTGTAAACGCATGAATTTGTCAATTGGTTCACCAAATTGATGCGTGTGGGTGAGTGAACCAGAATTAATAGAACCATAAAGGATTAATATATGGGCTTGAAAAAAAGTATAATTTTCGCTTCATTGGCTTTGCCTATGACAACAATGGCAGCCGATATGGCATTACAGACAAATCAGATTGGATACCCTGCACAGGCAGTTAAGCAGGCGATGATTTGTAATTCGAATGTTTCAGAATACTCTATTGTTGATGTCAAGAGTGGAACTGTTGTTTACAAGGATTCACTACCAAAATCAAAATCTTGGAGAACATCAGGTGACAATATTACTTGGGCTGATTTCACAAAATTCTCTATTCCAGGAGAGTATAAATTGAAGATTGGAGCAAAGGAGTCTGCACCATTCAAGGTACAGAAGGACGGACATGTTTATGATAATGTGTTGACTCAGTCAATCAAGGGCTTCTACTACTGGCGTTGTAGTACACCAATTGAGAGCAAGTTCGCTAAGTTCAACGGTGTAGATTACGCTCGTAAGGCAGGTCACCCAGATGATAAGGTTACAATTTATACAGGTGGAAAGGGTGCCAAGGTACAGCGTGATGTACACGGTGGATGGTATGATGCCGGTGATTATGGTAAGTACACTGTAAATGCAGCAATCACACTTCATACTTTGCTAACTGCATACCAGTTGAATCCAAAGTACTTTGATAATCTAGATTTGAATATTCCTGAGAGCGGCAACCATACAGCAGATATCCTAGATGAGTGTATGTATGAGTTGAAGTGGATGCTTTCAATGCAGGACGAGGCAGATGGTAGCGTATACAACAAGGTGACTACACTTCTTTTCCCTGACATGATTATGCCAGCAGATGATAAGAAGGAGCGTTTCTTGATCGGTAAGTCAGTTGACTGTGCATACGATTTCGCTGCAACTATGGCATTGGCTTCACGTGTTTACAAGAACAACACTGATTACCCTGATTTCGCAGATAAGGCAATGGCTGCTGCAAAGAAGGCTTATGATTGGGCTGCTTCTCAGCGTCATTATGTAATGTTCCAGAACCCTTCAGATTGTAACACTGGTTCTTATGCATCAAGTGAGATGAAGGACGAGCAGTTCTGGGCAGCATCAGAGATGTTGATCTCAACTGGTGATGCTAAGTACGCTGCACCTCTTAAGTTCAATAACTACTTTACAGTTCCTTTCTGGGGTGATGTTAATACTCTAGGTTTGATCTCAATGATGCTTAACGAGGGTGCATTGGATGGAAAGGTTGATATCCAGACTGTAGAGAAGAAGTTCAAGGAACTTGCTGATGACCTTCTTTCAATCTACAACGAGAGCCAGGGTCGTGTTCCATTGAGAGAGTACTTCTGGGGTTCTAACGGACAGGTTGTAAACTCAGGTATGGTGCTTGCAATTGCTTCAAAGAAATTGAATTCAGAGAAGTATTTGGCTGCAGCTCAGTACTGTCTAGACTATATACTAGGTGCTAACGCAACAGGTTACTGCTTCGTGACTGGTTTCGGTGCTAAGTCACCAACAAACATCCACGACCGTAGAAGTATGGCTGACGGTATCAGCACACCAATCCCAGGTTACTTGGTAGGTGGTCCATCACTTGACCAGACTTCTGACTGTGGAAACAGCGCATACCCAACAGTTAAGTACCCTGCTAAGGCATATCTTGATATGACTTGTAGCTACTCAACTAACGAGATCGCACTTAACTGGAATGCTCCACTTGTATCGTTGATCTCTCAGATCGTTAACGCTTACAAATAATAAGTAGCATTCGGCTAAATATAGGAGACGCGAGGAATTGCGTCTCCTTTTTGTTTTAAGTAGATAATTTAAAATCTCACAAAAAATCTCTCATTATTATCACTTTGCAAATATTTTTATTAAATTGCGAGAAATTTGAATATCCTTACGAAGAATAGAAAGATATGAGTGATAAAATGGTAAAATTTTGCCGTTACATGAGACAGAGCGTCGGCACACTGTTGGTTACAATTGGTGTGTGCGTATTGGTGGCTGTACTCACTTTCTCGTGGGCTTTTTTGAATCCGATTGCTCGTGCTCTTGACGCTATCGCATTTACTGATAATTATTTATATACAGAGAACTTAAAAGAAGGTGATTTAGATTATTGCAAGGATGTTGCTTTCGTCAACATGTCTGGCGTCTATTCAAGAGGTGAAATTGCAGAAGGTCTTGAATACATTTCAAAGTTCGGTCCGAGAGTGGTCGCAATGGATTGTATCTTCAGCAACAATATGACTTCTGATGCACGTGAAAATGATAGTTTGCGAAATGTCATATCGCGTATCCCTAATTTTGTCTCTGCACAGCGTATTGTGAAAATGGGAGACAGTGTGGCTGTTGAACAATCTTTCTACCACGATGTCTGCTACAACGCAAGTGTAAATATTGAAGACGGAATTGTTCGTCACTTCTCTCCAGACTCAGTGACTGTCGGTGGACTTACACTTCCTTCTTTCGTAGGTGAGATCATTCGCCTTGGTTACCCTGACAAGTATAAGATGCTTCAGGATCGCGGAAACGAGGAGGAGTTGATCAATTATAAGAAGATGCAGGTCGACGTGTTTGATATGCGTAAGATCTTGGATATGGATTTGTTCTTGGATTCTTTTGATGTCCACGACAGAATAATCTTGGTAGGTGATATGGACGACTTGCGTGACTACCATACTATTGCCACTGAACTTTATGGCATGCGTCGTATCAATGGAACTCTGATTCATGCATATAGCATTACGACTGCGACAGATGAGCACCGTCTAATCACAAATATGAGCGACGAGTGGGCTTTAATCTGGGGATTGATAATTACTCTTGCCTTCAACTATTTCTGTTGTTGGGCTTACGAGGCTTACGAGAAAACAAATGGTATGATCATCAACTTCACTCAGCTTGGCTTCCTTCTTGGAATGATGCTGTTGGGTGGTTTGACGTTCATCAATTTCAGATACAATCTCAACTATACTTACGCCATGATCGGTGTGGGATTGGGAGGATTCAGTAGTGAGCTCTGGTTGTGGCTTGAATCGCTCGGCCCTTACCAGTGGTTGGCTAAGAAGTGGAAATGGCTTAATATGTAATGCTAAATGCTGAATGCAAAATACGAAATGTTGAGCTGAAAAGCAAGCGAACAACAGACGTTCGTAAAGAAAGCATGAACATTCGCACGACAGATGAGGATTGTTAAGGGCGGAACGCCCTAACCCACGCACCGATGCGAGCCCGTAAGGGCGAGCATAAAATAAAAAGCAAAAGATTAATTCGATAAAGAAGATGAAATACAATATGAAACGAATAGGTTTAGCAATTTTGACATTGCTGCTTTGCTTGCCTACATTTGCGGCTCTTAAAGCAGTGAAGAACAACAACACAAACAAGTGGGGATTCCAGGATCCTAAGACTCTTCGTACCGTGATCAAGCATGTTTACGACGAGGTTGATCCTGCTCATGCATTTGTAGGTTCGAAAGATTACGCAGTTGTACGCCAGGGTAAGTACTGGGGTGTGATCAATACCGAAGGAGATGTGATTGGAAAGATGGTGTTCAAGAATAAGAATATCGCTTTCAAAGCAGCTCACGCACAGTGGAGAAAGGCTCGTATTGAGGATTATCTTTATGATGCAGCCGACGCGAATGGTCATTTCGGTTACGCTAACTACTATGGTGACTTCGTTATCTCTCCTGTATTTGATGAGATTGATGACACTTACACTTTGTCTTCCAACACTTCTGAGTATGCTATCGTTAAGCATAAAGGTCTTTGGGGTGCAATCGATCAGGATGCAAAGTATATTATCAAGCCAGTCCTACTAACAAAAGAGTCTGCTCTACAGGCAGCTAAGGAGTGGGGTGAGTATGCACCACTTGGCCAGACTTCATATGAGGCTATGGATTCTCAGACAAGAAAGAAGGGTTTTGCCAACTATCTTGGAAACTGGATCGTTAAGCCTTACCTTGATGATTACGACAAAACTTGCTTGTTCACTGCTGATCGTAACTTCGCTGTTGTTAAGCGTGGTGGTAAGTGGGGATGTCTTGACCGTGGTGAGAAATGGATTGTTCAACCAGCTTACGCTTCTGCTGCTGAGGCTAAAAAAGCAGGTTTCGCATGGCAACTAAAGAATCCTAAGGCTGGTACACGTCCGTCTGAGGCTCATAATATTGACGACGGTAAGTTTAAAAACTCGTTGTTGGCTAGTGCTGCTCCTGCTACACCGGCAAAACCAGCAACTCCGTCTACACCGGCAAAACCTTCTGTGACTCCATCTACGCCTTCACAGCCAGCGTCGCCAAGTGCTCCTACGATCACAATTATTTCGCCAAAGGATGGCTCTCAGTACACTAATCCTGAGATGACATTTGTATATCAGGCTAAGACTGCTGATGGAAGCAAACCAACTATCGCGGCATATATCAACGGTGAACTTCAGCCTACTACTAAGGGAGTAAAGCAGTTGTCGGATCAGATCACACTTACTCTTCCTCGTAAGGAAGATGTCTGCAGAGTACAGCTAATTGCTAAGGATAGCAAGGGCTTGAGCAGTGATCCTGCAGTTGTAAGATTATACTACAAGGCTGATTCCAATAAGCCAGCTTTGCACGTCGTTTCTGTCGGTGTTAGTGATTACGACCAGGCTGATTTGAAACTTCAGCACGCTTCTAAGGATGCCGCTGATTTCTTGAGTGCAATTCAAAACAGCAACCTATCTTATTATAAGAATTTGGCTACAGCATCACTTGTGACAGACAAGAACGCTAACGACCGCAATATCAAGAAGCAGATGTCTCAGCTTGTCAACAAGGTAGAGCAGGGCGACGTGATTATGCTATACTTCTCTGGACACGGTGCTAAGGAGGGTGATGACACATACTTCTTGTCGGCTAACGCAGAGAGTGAGGATTTGTTCTCAACTGCTGTTAATTTCGACGTCATCAGAAGCGCTACTAAGCGTTTGAAGGATAAGAGATGTAAGATTATCATCTTTATGGACGCTTGTCACTCTGGAGCAATGTACGGACAGAAGTCGGTGGCTGAGCCATTCTCGCTTGCTGATCCAGGCATCATCGGATTCTATTCAAGCACAGCAAGCCAAAAATCTAACGAGAGTGAGGAGTGGAAGAACGGTATCTTCACAAAGGCTTTGATCGAGGGTATCAACGGCAAGGCTGTAGACGAGGAAGGAAACATCACAATCGACGGTTTGGAGAAATACATCCGTCAGCAGGTACGTACTTCTACAAACGGCAAGCAGATGCCAATCTTCGAGAATAAACAAGGAAATTATATATTGTTCCCAAAAAGAAATTAATAAACCAATAGGAGGGCAAAGTTATGAAGAGAATGTTATCAGTTGCCTGCATGCTTATTATGGCGGTGGCAACATACGCAGGAAATCTTTTCGTTTACGCAGTAACGGGAAGTGTGGAGAAGAAGGCAGGAAATACTTGGCAGGCGTTAACAAAGCGTGCTGAGCTTCAGGAGTCTGACGTAGTCCGTGTGAAAGATGGTGCGAGCCTATCGATTATCGACAAGTCGGCTCAGAAGATATATGCTACAGGTGCAGTAGACGGTAAGACTATCGGCACAATCATGAAAGAGCAGGGTAGTGCTTCGTCGGCATCTGCAGAGTTCGTCGGACATGCTGTTAAATCATTGTTTAACGGAAATGGCACTGACAATATCAGCCATTCAGCAGCCGGATGTACTTATCGTGGCGACATCATCGAGAGCGATATCGCAAAGGCTATCTTGGCGAAGAAGAACAGCGATTCTCAGTTTAATGTAAGTAATGAGAAGAGCGACTTCGGAGTCTCTTTTGATCTTGTGGATCCAAAGACAGGAGAAATCGTAGTCGCAGCTAAGGCAGGTAGAGAGGTTTACTTCAGAATTAAGAACAACAGTTCTAAAATTCTTTATGTAAATGTTATCGACGTCGCATCAGATGGAGCAATGGCAGAGTGTTTGCCAATCGACGACGCACAGACATTGTCACACTTGTTGATTCCATCTAATTGTGTCATCGACCTTGCTGATTATCCAATCGAGTTGACTTACCCACTTGGTACAGATAATCTTGTATTGGTGGCATCAGAGGTGCCTTACGATCTTCGTCAGGTCAACAAGTTCTTGAAGATGCCTAATATCAAGGCCGACTCAAAGCAGCAGATTGGTGTGTATTCACGTACAATTGCGATTATGCAGTAAGAAATAGCAAATGAAAATATTATGGGCGACGGGAATATTCTCGTCGCTTTTTTTGTTGCTATTGTTTTATCGCTATATTTGCAATATAATGCTAAAAATTATTTATTTAGAAATCAAACGATATGAAAAAACTTATACTATCAGTGTTTTCTGTAGCGTCATTGGCTGTTGTGGCTAATGCAGTTACTTATATGCGAGTAAAGACCGACGACGGACAGATCGTTCGTTATGATGTAAGCCATGTGACAGAAGTTGATTTTGAAGATGATGCTTATGGAGTGAGTGTGTCTGGCAATATAGGTGGATACACCTACGTCGATCTAGGATTGAAAAGTGGACATAAGTGGGCTACTTGCAACATCGGAGCGGATAAATACTATGAAGTTGGTTCGCATTTTGCTTGGGGAGAAACTGCTCCTGAAGACACAACATTGGCGGATTGCTACAGTTGGGGACAATATAAATGGGGAGACTATTACGATTTGACAAAGTATGTGACAATGCCTAGTTGGGGACCTGTCGATAATAGAACCAAACTATTGCCAGTTGATGATGCCGCTTTCCAAAACTATGGAGAAGAATGGAGAATGCCGACGGTAGAGCAACAGAAAGAGCTGATAGACGGATGTGATTGGAAGTTCGTTGAAAACATCAACAACACAGGTGTTTCTGGAATGTATGGCGTGTCGAAGTTCAATCAAAATACAATCTTCCTGCCTCTGACTGGCTACCGTTGGAGAAAGGGATTGACTGTTCCAGCATGTGGATGGTATTGGTCTTCTGAATTGAATGAAGCAGACAATGGCACTGCATATCTGATGAAAATCACATCTGATGGCTTCACTTCAATGTATCAGGGTCGTCACGACGGAATGGTGGTTCGCCCCGTCTTATTAAATGATGATGAGAAAGAGATTGATAAAAGAAGATAATCTTTAAGGTTTGAGATAAAAAGCACCGTCGCTCAGAAATGGATGGCGGTGCTTTTTAAAATTTTGTAGTTTATGAACTACAAAATTTTAATTATTGCGGATTTTGTAGTTCATAAACTATAAAAATTATATATTTGTGGCAAATATATTGAGTATGGAATTAAAGAGAAGAAATATATATTCGGAGAAGATTCATAGATATCTTAACAAAGGTCTGATAATTGTTCTGACAGGACAAAGACGAGTTGGCAAGAGTTATATACTTCGTCAAATAGCTATGGATTTAAGCGATAGCAATGTTGTGTATATTGATAAGGAAAATCGACAGTATGGTAGCATTAGGAATGCAGACGATTTAGAAAAGTATTTGGAAGGACGTCTTTCTAATAGCCAGGACAACTATCTTCTGATAGATGAAGTGCAGGAGATTCAAGGCTGGGAAAAAATACTTAGAAGTCTTAATGGAATTGAATCCTGCCAGATTATAATTACGGGAAGCAATGCCTCGATGCTGTCAAGTGAACTTTCTACAATGCTCTCTGGTAGATATGTTGAGATTCATATTCATTCGTTGTGTTACCCTGAATTTATTGAGTTTCATGGATTAGCAAAAGGTCAAGACTCTTTATTGTCTTACCTTAAATGGGGAGGATTGCCCCACTTGTATAAATTGGGACTTGAAAACGAGGAACTTATAATGACATATCTGACCGATGTAAGTAGTACTATTGTGTTTAAGGATGTTGTGACGCATTCAAATATCAGAAATGTAACTTTTATGGAGAATTTGATAGCCTTTATAGGAGACAATGTAGGCAAAAATTTTTCTGCGACGTCAATCTCAAATTATATGAAGTCACAGAAGGATAATGTCAGCACTTCTGTAGTGCTTAATTATATTTCTGCTCTTTGTGATGCCTTTATCATCAGAAAGGTTTCGCGTTATGATATTCATGGAAAAAAAATACTTGAAACCAATGAAAAGTATTATTTCGAGGATTTAGGATTGAGATATATTTTGTCGAGCACAACTTCTAATTTGTCTGTTGTGATTGAAAAACTATTGGAGAATGTTGTCTATTTGCATTTAGTACGAAAAAACTATAAAGTGTACATTGGTACATTCAGAAAGGCCGAAATTGATTTTGTTTGTGAACGAAATGGAAAGAAAATGTATATCCAAGTGGCATATATTCTTCAAAATGAAGATACAGTAAAACGTGAGTTTGGAAATCTCAACGATATAGATGATTCTGCCGAAAAATATGTGGTTTCTTTAGATCCAGTGTTTGGAAATTCGACAATGGGAACTGTACGCCATATTCCTTTGGTTGATTTCTTAATGGATTTTGAGTGACTCTTTAATATAAATATCGCACCGTCGCTCAGAAATGGATGGTGGTGCTTTTTTATGAATGTGAAATTATGGAAACTCGTAGAGACGCTCGGACGTGCGTGTAATGGGCATGGGCAGATTTTGTTTATTGGCATCGTTTTGTTTTGTCGTTGCAATAAAAATTATTAAATTTGCGACGCTAATTTAGCGATGGCTTCGTAGTTCAACGGATAGAATACGAGTTTCCTAAACTTTAGATCCGGGTTCGATTCCCGGCGAGGCTACAAAACTAACTACTTTGGGATTGATAGGGGTTCCATATTAATAACATAAATGCGTATGAAGAAACTATTTACACTTTCACTTCTGACAGCATTGTCGGCAACATCGTTTGCATTCGACTTTAAATCATATTCAAATGGTTATCAGGCAGCAGACTACAGAGAGGCAATCAACATGGGATTGAAGTTCTTTGGTGGTCAGCGTTGTGGTGACACTCACAACTGGATGCTTCATGAGAATCCGCAGGTGTCGAAGAAATACTGCCACATGCAGGATGGAAAAGGAAAAGTTAACGGTGGTAGCAATGGTAGCTTTGATCTTACAGGTGGTTGGCACGACTGTGGTGACCATATCAAGGTCGGTACTACAATGGGTTACGCAGCATTCTCATTGCTTGCGGCTTACGATATTTGGCCAAGAGCTTTCCAGGATAATTATGATGGTGAATACGGAGCTAAGAACGGTATTCCAGATGTACTTGATGAGGCTAAAGTCGCAACTGACTATTTCATGAAGTGTTTCTTGTCAAACGGTGAGTTCTGCTATTACGTCGGTGACGGTGGCGACCACAGAGTCTGGATGACATCATCAAAGCAGAGTGAAGAGTCGGTTGAAAATGGTGGTGATCCACGTCCTGTCTGGACATCTTCTTCTAAGGGTGGTCCTCAGGCTGCAAATTATGTATCATCACTTTGTTTGATGGCAAAACATTACCCAGAGGCTGATTATGCAGCTAAGTGTAAGGCAGCTGCAATCTCAGGATATGAGTTCGCAAAGAAAAATAAGGAGGCTCAGGCAGCAATCCCTGAGTTTTACGGATCTCCAAATACAGAGTGGACAGACGAGTTGTCTCTTGCAGCTATTATGCTATACAACTTGACAGGAGAAGAGAACTATTTGGCAGACGCAAAATCTTTCATGGCAGGTAAGTGGGAGTCTAATTCTCCTCTTGCTTGGGATACAATGACAGACTATGTTTACTATTATCTTGCTAAGATAGACAATACCATGAATAATGGTCAGGATGGAACGTATGTAAGCTTCCTTGAGAAGAACGTATTCGGTTTCCATCTTGGAAAAGCAACATCAGATCCAAATGGATTCCCTTACTATGCAAGCCGTTGGGGTACAAACAAGTTGGCTCTAGGTGGTGCTACTGCTGCTGCTCTATATTGTAAGCTTGTGGAAGATGGTGTTATCAATTCTTCTAAAGATGTGAAAGAGGCAGAAGGATTCCGTGATCGTATTGTCGACTATGTAATGGGAAAGAATGAGTTCAACCATACTTTCTTGCATGGATTCAAGGGAGATATGACATATCGTCTTCACCATAGAAATGCGATGGGAAGAAACGACAATCCGCCTTCAAATGTAAAGAACTCATGTGAGTATATGTTTGCTAGTGGTGGTGTGATTGGTGGACCTTCAGGTACAGGTATCTTTGAGAACGTTGTCGAAGGTGGTGCATCATACACAGAGACAGAGGGTGGTTGCGACTACAATGCACCATTTATTTCAGCTATCGCTAGTATTGTGGCAAAGATGGATCCAGATTTGACTGACGTCGCAGAAATCAGCAGAAATACTAATTTCAATGTTTATCCAACTGTATTCGACGATTATATCATCGTGGATCCAGTGGAGATTGGTTACGACGGTAAGGCTGAGATCAGCATCGTCAACATCAATGGCCAGACAGTGATTGCAGAGAGCGTTGTGGATTTCAATCCAACTGTGATCTACACATCTTCGCTTCCACGTGGAGTATATGTGTTGAAGGTTAATTACGACGGTGGTCAGAAGACATTCAAGGTAATCAAGGAATAATATCATTGATATAAGGAGACGTGGGGGTGTCCCACGTCTTTTTTATTCTATATTGCATTTATAATTTCGTATTTAATATACTATTATGGAGAATTTCTCATTTTACAGCCCTACCAAGTTCGTTTTTGGTAAGGACACAGAGAGCAAATGTGGCTCACTTGTTAAAGAATTCGGCGGTTCAAAGGTTTTAATCCACTATGGCGGTGGCTCTGTTGTACGTTCTGGTTTGCTAGACAGAGTAAAGGCATCTCTAACAGAGGCTGGCGTGCCATTCTGTGAGCTTGGTGGTGTAACTCCAAATCCACGTTCAGGAAAGGTTTACGAGGGAATTGACCTATGCAGAAAGGAGAATGTGGATTTCATTCTTGCTGTAGGTGGTGGATCAAGTATCGACTCTGCAAAGGCAATCGCTATGGGACTATGTTACGACGGTGATTTCTGGGATTTCTACTCAGGTAAGGCACGTCCAAAGAAGGCAGTTCCAGTAGGTACAGTTTTGACGATCGCTGCTGCTGGTAGCGAGGGTTCTGGCGACTCTGTTATCACTCATGAGAATGGCAATATCAAACGTGGTGCGGGTGGCGATTGTATCCGTCCTAAATTCTCTGTGCTTAACCCAGCTCTTACTCAGACTCTTCCTGCATATCAGACAGCATGTGGTGCTACAGATATCATGGCCCACGTCTTCGAGAGATATTTCACAAATACAACTGATGTCCAGACAACAGACCGTCTTTGCGAGGCTGTGCTTCTTTCTATGATTGAGGAGACTCCAAAGGTGATCAAGGACCCTAACGACTACCAGGCTCGTGCCAACATTATGTGGGCAGGAATGGTGGCTCACAACAATATTGTAGGTGTTGGTAGAGAGCAGGACTGGAATAGCCACGGAATCGAGCATGAGCTATCTGGTTTGTACGACTGTGCTCACGGAGCTGGTCTTGCAGTTATCATGCCAGCATGGATGACTTACGTTGTTGACCACGATGTTATGCGTTTTGCGCAGGTGGCTTGCAGAGTATGGAATTGTAAGATGGATTTCCAGAATCCAAAGAAGACCGCTCTTGAAGGAATCGCTGCATTCCGCTCATTCTTGAAGTCGATTGGTATGCCTACTACATTTGCTGAACTTGGTGCAAAGGAGAGCGATATTCCTTACCTTGTGAAGACATTCGGACTTGGCGAGACAGGTAAGACAGGAGGATTCGTTCAGCTTACAAGCAAGGATGTAGAGAATATCTACAGATTGGCGTTGTAAGAACGAAGACGAAAACGAAGACGAAAACGAAGACGAAAACGAAGACGAAAACGAAAACGAAAATGGGAGGGTTTTTAATCTTCCCATTTTTTTATGGAGATAATTATTGAAATAATTTTTCCTATCTTTGTTTCCGCAATAATACCCGTATATGGGAAGTATTAACAGTATAAATTTAAAATATGGCAAGACCTATTAAAGAGACACCGATACTATTCGGTGAGATGCCCGAAGATTCGAGGCACGAATGAAGGAGAAAAGAACAGAGACTCCAGAAGCCCGTGAACGTCGATTGTATCATTATCGTATTGCAATGGAAATGCTTGAGGCAGGTAAGAATTATCATCTTTCAGGAAGAAAAGATGCTGACAACGACAATGAGAAATGAAAGAATGTTAGAACGATTCTTTATCCGTCGTTTAGATGAAATTGAATATGTAAATTCTTTCGATTGTGGTGATGAAGATCTAAATGATTTTATTATTAATGAATCTGTTCCTTTACTCGTCTCTTCTATTTTGATTTGAATGACATCGCTAATTAAGTGATATTTGCGGTTGCCAATTATTTGGTAATCGCAATTTTTTTTGCACTTTTATATCAAAAAAGTTGCCGTAAAACATATAAATTCATCTTTTTTTGATAATTTTGCGCCGTTTTTAAGAAAAGATAGACAAAATGAATCTAAAGGAAAAAGTTTTCGCTCCTAAATTTTTCGACTGTCTAAAGGGATACAACAGTGGTATAGCCACTGCTGACTTGATGGCCGGTATTGTTGTGGGCATCGTGGCCATACCATTGGCTATCGCGTTCGGTATCGCATCCGGAGTTGGTCCGGCAGAAGGTCTTATCACTGCAATCATTGCAGGATTCTTTATCGCAGTTTTGGGTGGGTCTAAGGTTCAGATCGGTGGCCCTACAGGTGCGTTCATCGTAATCGTTTACGGAATTATCCAGCAGCATGGTTTGGCTGGTTTGATGATCGCCACAATTATGGCGGGAGTCATACTGGTTTTGTTGGGTGTGTTCAAGCTTGGTAGCATCATCAAGTTTGTGCCATATCCAGTGACAGTTGGATTCACAGGAGGTATCGCAATCACTATCTTCTCTACACAGATGAACGACTTCTTTGGCCTTGGTATTGAGAAGGTTCCTGCTGATTTTGTTCATAAGTGGATCTGCTACATTGAGAACTTCTCTCACATCAACTGGTGGGCATTCGGAGTGGCAGCAGTAAGTTTGCTAATCATCATCTTCTCTCCAAAGATTTCTAAGAAGGTGCCTGGCTCATTGCTTGCTATCATCATCGCAACTATCGCTGTTTACTTTATCAAGGGTAGCGTCGACAATACAGGAATCAAGACAATCGGTGATCTTTATACAATGCCAGAAGGATTCCCTGCTCCAAGATTCCCAGAGTTCGCTTTGGCAGAGGGACAGACATGGTTGAGCGTTGTCCAGAGCTTGTTCCCGGCTGCATTCACAATCGCAATGTTGGGAGCAATCGAGAGTTTGCTTTCAGCAATCGTTGCCGACGGTGTGATTGGCGACAAGCACAATTCAAATACAGAGTTGATCGGCCAGGGTGTTGCTAATATCGTGGTTCCATTCTTCGGTGGTATTCCTGCAACAGGAGCCATCGCGCGTACAATGACAAATATCAACAACGGAGGTAAGACTCCAGTAGCTGGTGTGGTTCACTGTATAATCTTGACATTGGTATTGCTTTTCTTGGGCGACTTGGTTAAGTTGATCCCAATGCCATGTTTGGCAGCTGTCCTTGTGATGGTATCATACAACATGAGTGGATGGAAGACATTCGTTTCATTGTCGAAGAGCCCTAAGTCAGATTTCGCTGTACTTATGACAACATTCTTCTTGACAGTGATTTTCGACCTTACAATCGCAATCGAGATCGGTTTGCTACTTGCATTGGTATTGTTCCTAAAGCGTACAAACGAGTCTTCTGTTGTCCGTGTATTCGGTAAGGAGATCGATCCAAGCGACAATACAGACGTTCAGCTTCACGAGGAGAAACTTATCGTTCCAGATGGAGTGGGTGTTTACGAGATTGACGGACCTTATTTCTTCGGTGTCGCAACTAAGTTCGACGACGTGATGAGTTCAGTGGCTGAGACACCAAAGGTAAGAATCATCCGTATGAGAAAGGTTCCGTTCATCGACTCAACAGGTATGCACAACCTAACTGAGCTTTGCAACCAGTCTCACAAGGCAGGTATCCAGGTGATCCTTTCAGGTGTTAACAACCACGTTCACGCTACATTGCATAAGGCTGGTGTAGATAAGATCATCGGTGAGGAGTTCATCTGTGCTAACATCAACATCGCGTTGGAGAAGGCAGAGGCTTACGTAAAGCAGAATGCTTAAGAAATTATTTGTAGAGACGCGAGATCACGCGTCTTTACATAAGATATAATTGTTGTTTTGCTGATGAAAAAGCACCGTCGTTCAGAAATGAATGACGGTGCTTTTTTTGTGGTTTATATCGTTATTTGTTATTGATTTTTTGTTCTACTTGTTTTTCTTTAGCTATTGCGATTGCTCGTTGCAGTTTTTCTGCAAGAATTTTCTTATCTGGTAGTTGTGTGAAGTATTGTGCCACTTTGATGGGACTATTATCATCTAACATTAAATATTCAATATGTTCGGTATTTCCTTCGCTACAAAGAATTAAACCGATTGGAGATTCTTCTCCATCTCTACGTTCATTTTTATTTAAGTAACGTAAATATAATAGCATTTGACCTTCATGCTCTGGTCTAAATTTACCTAACTTCAAATCTATCGCAACCAGACGTCTAAGTGAGCGATGGTAAAATAGAAGATCAATATAATAATCTACCGCATCCACAGTTATTCTTTTTTGTCTGGCTATAAATGCAAAATCAGTTCCCATTTCAGAGATGAAACTTTGCATTTGATTGACAATTGCACTTTCCAAGTCTTTTTCTGTGAATTCATCATTCAAGCCTAACATGTCAAGGAAGTAACTACTTCTAAAGACAAGATCCGGATTTAACATGTTGTCATCTTTGAGGTTGTCGAGCTCTTTTTTGATAACATCTTTAGGCTTGGAACTAATAGCTGTTCGTTCAAATAGTTGAGAATCAATTTTAGCGTCTAAAGTACGAGTGTCCCAGTGCTCAATTCTGCACATTTCCATATAGAATTGTCGAGCAAGAGGATCTGTAATCGACAGAAGAGAACGAATATGAGTCCAACTGAATTGTGTACGCACTGCGTACACAATTTCGTCTTCTGTAAAATCGTTTGCAGCGCGTATGCAGTGTTGTAAATTTCTAAAATTCCAGCCACTCCCATATTTCTTTGACAATTTGTCTGCCAAATTCTTTACAATCTGTTTTCCATACTCAGCACGCTGATTGTATAACACATCTTCTTTAATGCGTTTTCCCACGTGCCATTTTGTTAAACAGATTTCAGAATTGACATACACTGCAACACGTCTGCGTCCGTTGTCAATAATTCCGCATACTTCAGAAAACAATTTCTTTTCTGTGTTTTCTTGTACGTTTTCTATACCTTTCCCCATCTTATTTATGATTAAACAATATTATTCATTGCAAATATACAAAAAAACTTGTGAATATTAATTGTTGTTTTGCTGATGAAAAAGCACCGTCGTTCAGAAATGAATGACGGTGCTTTTTTTATCCCCACGTTAGCACATGGGGCTGTGTTATGTCACCCATTTCATGGGTTTGTTGGCAAATTCTGAGGATAGCCAAGCTTTTGGAATAATCCAACGTCGATATGGAATCTTAAATGATATAAAATTAGGGGCAATCAAATCAATGATTGCCCCTATAATTTTATGATGGTGTTTTTTAATTATAAATGCTTGATATGAAAATTTCAAATCATTAACTTTGCAAATGATTTGATGTTAAACAGAAAAGTTATTTTATGGAAGTTAGTAACAGTGTTATAGCAGAAGATAACTATAAGTTATTTTTTGATAAAATCACAAAACAAATTCGCAGTGCTCAATATGAAGCAATGAAGTCTGTTAATACAGAGATGATGAATCTTTATTGGCAGATAGGAAAAGAATTGTCGGAAAAACAATCTCAAGGTTGGGGAAAATCAGTAGTAGAGACATTGTCGAAAGATATTCAAAGTGAATTTCCTGGAATAAAAGGCTTTGGTGTTAGAAATCTTTGGTATATGGTTCAGTTTTATACTGAATATCAATCAGATGAAATTCTGCAACCATTGGTTGCAGAAATTAGTTGGGCAAAACACTTAGCCATAATGACAAAGTGTAAAGAGACTCAGGAACGAAGGTTTTATATTCTAGCAACAAAGAGATTTGGATGGACAAAGGATGTCCTCATAAATAAGATTGAACTGAAGTCTTATGAGAACTATCTTTTGGGACAAACCAATTTTGATGTTGTTCTTCCTGAGAATGTTAAGAAACAAGCATCATTGGCTGTAAAAGATGATTATTTTGTTGGGTACGGAGTGCTCTACGCTCTTCTAACATGCCGATAGGTGTGGCTACTTATAGTTTGTCTTCTAATCTTCCAGATCATTATGTCAATATGCTTCCTGAAACGTCTGCGATTGAAGAAAAGATAATGCGATTGATAGGAGAGTAATGTCGGAATTGGGGAATATATCCGTCGACGGAAACAGTGGCAAAAATTTAGGGGCAATCAAATCAATGATTGCCTATATAATTTTCTTCATCCTTTTGTAGTTCCCCAATTTGTTGATATATTTGCATTGTAGTTATTGCAAATACAACTATGTTTTTTTCGAATAAAAAATGAAAATTAAAATCGATGAAACAAAAACTACTTTCATTAATCGCAACGTCAACATTATGTTTGTCTATGTCTGCTGCGACAGACGTCATGTATCTAAAATTGAAGGATGGTCAAGTAATTCGATATAATGTAGAAAATGTCGTTGAGGTAGATTTTATCGACATTCCAGAAGAATCTATTCCAGATACATCAGAACTTACGTTGAAATTTGAGATTATATCCGACTCGACGGTTAAGGTTGTAAGAGATCTTACCAAAGTTGACATGTTGACTGTTGATTCTGTAAACATTCCTCCAAAAGTAAGAATTGATGGGATAGTATATGATGTGACAGGCATTGGGAATTGTGCGTTTTGTGAGTATCACAGTTTAAAATCCGTCACAATTCCAGAGAGTGTAACAACAATCGAAGAATATGCCTTTAACGATTGTTATAATTTGACAGAGATAAATATTCCTCAGAATGTATCTGACATCGGAACTGGAGCATTGGGTGCTTGCAGTAGTTTGAATCCTTATTTATTAGTATATGATAACGGCACAAAATGCTATGGTTGGGTAGGATCTAACGATTCTTGTATTAATGTCGTTATTCCAGAGGGCGTAACTAGCATAGGTAGTACCGCATTTTATGGATGTTGCAATTTGACTGGCATAGAGATTCCTGATGGAGTGGCTAGCATTGGAGAGAAAGCATTTTATGGATGTAGCAAATTGTCAAGCATTGATATTCCTGATGGAATCACGAGTATGGGAGAGGGAACCTTTTATGGATGTAGTAGTTTGGCGAGCGTATCCATTCCAAAGGGAGTCACTAGCATCGAAAGGACTTTATTTTACAAATGCAACAATTTGAAAAGCGTGACCATTCCAGAGGGAGTCACTAGTATCGGAGATTATGCATTTTGTTTTTGTGATAGTTTAGCAAACATAACTATTCCAGAGAGTGTTACGAGCATTGGATCATCTTCATTTAGCAAGTGTTTGAGCTTGAAGAGTATGACTATACCAGAGGGAGTGACCAGCATCGGAAATGATGCATTCTGGTATTGTAGTGTTTTGACAAGCATAATTATTCCAGAAAGCGTTACTAGCATTGGATCTGAGGCATTTTATAATTGTAGCAATTTGACAAGCATAAATGTCCCCAAGAATGTTAAGAGCATCGGAAAAGAGGCATATGGAGGATGTGACCTTTTGACTCCAGATTTGTTGATTTATGATAATGGCACAAAATGTTATGGCTGGGTAGGAAGCAAGGATTCTTGTATTAATGTTGTTATTCCGGAGGGAGTCACTAGTATCGAAGATAGAGCCTTTTATGCTACTTATCGTTTGGAAAACATAATAATCCCAGAGACTGTAACAAGTATTGGAGAGATGGCATTTTCTTTATGTGGCCGTTTGGAAAACATGACAATCCCAAAGAGTGTGACAAGCATTGGTAAATCAGCATTCAGTTATAGTTCGAATCTTAATGTTGTGATTGATAATTCAGAAGAGAATGTAAAGATAGGAACGACTGCTTTCAAAAATGTCAAGTCTGTGAAATGGTTGAAAGATTGAATTCAAGACTTATGAAGATCTTGATAAAGGTTCTGTAGCCCTGGGAAATTAGGGCATCCGAAAATATAGCCACGTAGTGGCGAAAATGCGTAGCCGTGGGCGTAAGCCCACGGTTTTCGTATTATATGGATATCCGCTTTTTTCTTTATACGCTCGCCCTACGGGCTCGCATGGGAGGTGAGTTAGGGCGTTCCGCCCTTAACAATCCTCAGTTTTGGACAACTGCTATATAATCCCCCCAAAAAAAAATGTCGGTATACCCCTTGTGTTCTGGAATATACCGACAATTATGAATTATGAATTACGGATTACGAATTATTCCTTAAGCGAGTTCCATCCTTGAGCCTGGATGTCGATCTCTCCACCTCCACGAGTGATCATACGCGCACCAAGGTTCTCTGATGTGATGTGTCCGATGATCTTGATATCTGGACGTGGTACACCAGGTAGTGCAACCTCTGTCAAGGCAGTGAATGTGTCGTGCATTGATAGAGGAATAGTGAATAGAAGCTCATAATCCTCACCACCGTTCATTGCTGCCATTGTCATGTTCATATTCATCTCCTCAGCCATCTGCGCTGTCAAGAAATCAATAGGAATACGATCCTCGTAAATTCGGCATCCTACGTGGCTTGCTTTGCAGATATGTAGCAACTCTGATGATAATCCATCTGAGATGTCCATCATCGCTGTAGGGACGACGTTGATGCGTTCCAACGACTCGATGATATCCTTTCTTGCTCTTGGCTTCAACTGTCGCTCGATCAAATACTCTTTGCCTGCGAAATCCGGATCCGAACCGCTTCCTGCGTTGAACACCTCTTTCTCTCTCTCAAGAAGAAGCAAACCCATGTATGCGGCACCAAGATCACCTGTGACGCAGATCAAATCTGTATCTTTAGCTCCACTGCGCTTCACAATCTTGCCTTCCTCACCTTCACCGATACATGTAATGCTGATAGTAAGACCGTTTAGCGAGGCTGTTGTGTCTCCACCGATAAGGTCGACTCCGTGCTCCTCACAAGCGATCTTCATTCCTGCGTAAAGCTCGTCTAGATCCTCCACACATAGTTTTGAACTAACACCAAGCCCCACAACCATCTGTTTTGGCTTGCCGTTCATTGCGTAGACGTCGGAGAAATTTACAATCGCCGATTTGTAACCCAAGTGTAGAAGAGGACAGTATGTAAGGTCGAAATGAACACCTTCAAGAAGCAAATCCTTCGTTACTAATGTTTTCTTGCCTGTGTAATCCAAGATAGCACAATCGTCGCCAACCGACAATTCCGTCGACTTGTTCACGATAGGAAATTCCTTCGTAAGTCTGTCGATCAATCCAAATTCGCCAAGTTCTTTAATCTGCATATTATTGTTTTTTATGATGCAATTTGACACGAAAAGACGGGGCATGCCCCGTCTCTACAATGCAAAATTATCAATATTTTCTGATTATCCTTTAAAAGAGCAAGCATAATCTGCAAGAGATTTGTCGCGCGCTCCCATCACCACAATCGAATCGCTGGCTTTGCTCTCTTTCGCTGTCAACGCTGGAATCTCTTTTCTATCCTGCACGTAGACGCAATTGATGCCCTGCGACGCGAAATAATCAGCCACAAACTTAGATCCGATGCTCATGTCGGTTGTGCCTCCTTCATAGTAGACGTCGGCAAGATAGAAGACATCCTGCTTTCTCATCACCTCCTTCAAAAGAATCGCCATCTGCTCGTATGTCTTGCGAAGCGGACCGAATCCATGAGGCTGGTAGACGGCGTGAACCTTGTCGGAGAATGTGGCCAACGTGCGGATTGTCTCGGCAACCTCCTCTGGAGTGTGGGCGAAATCGTCCACCAAAATGGCTCCGTTAGGATTCTTTCCGATGATATTTCCACGACGGTAGACACCGCCAAACTTGCTCAATATCTTTGCACACTCCTTCACGTCGACACCATACACACTTGCCATTGCCACAGCAGCGGCGATGTTCAATGCGTTGTGAAGACCGATGGAATGGTATGCGAATGGCACTCCGTTGATTGCAAATGTTATGCCTTCGCTAGTATGTTTCAAGTCCGTAACCTTAAAATCTGCATTTGGGTCTAAATCGGCTAAAGCGAAAGAAACTCGTTTTTTGCAGTTAAGACGACGGAGATTTTCATCACCTGAATTGAGAACCACAGTGTCGGCAGTATTGTCAGCGACAGTCTGGAACAGACCGACTGTGACATCGATCTCATGGTGGTCGTGGCCAACGTTAGTGATGACAGACATAGTAGGATTATATCTTACGATGCTCTTGTCACTCTCGTCGCCCTCAAATACGAGCGGTCCATCTCCTGAATTATCGAAATTGCCGGGTTCTCCCCCTCTTTTCACATCATTATCGGCAGCACCTGCGATCATACATGGATGTTTTCCTGCACCAAGCAGAAGTTGATAGATAAGGTGAGTGGTTGTGCTCTTACCTGCAGTTCCGCCCACACAAATCGCACCTCCCTTGTGGCTTCCGGCAATCTCCGCAAGAAGCTCACTGCGATGCATAATCTTTACATTGCGTGCCTTAATTTCCTTGATATCCGGATTTGTGTCCTCCACAGCTGTACTCACAACTGCGAAATCCAAATCTGACGGTAAGTGTTCGCCATCCTGCATCACACAATTGACACCGTGGCGAGTAAGCTCTTTATAGTCCTGGTTTTTCTCTTTCTGAGCGAAAGCACGATCGCTTCCATAAACCTCTTCGCCCTTTCCTGCTAGGAAAAGAGCCATTGGACTCATACCTGTGCCAGCAACACCGACGAAATAGCTACGACGGCTCCGATTGCAAGCACTGTGCTGATCATCATGTCCCATATCATAAGCGTTAAAATTTAATTGATAAGTGTTTTACTGTTTGCAAATTTATCCTATCAGCTTTTTTATTCAAAAAAAACAGAGTTGAAGATTTTAACACAAATAGCAACAAGTTATCAACATTTTTATGAACTTACATGTTTGTTGTTGACAAAATATGTAAATTTGCAAATGAAAACAATGTTATATTTAGTCGATTATGCCAAATACATACACACAAATACACATTCATTGTGTTTTTGCAGTTAAACATAGAGCTGCATTGATAGATAATAGTTTTAAGGATGATCTGTACAAGTATATCTCAAGTATAATCCAGGAGCGAGGAAATAAAATGTTGGCGATAGGCGGAACTGCTAATCATATTCATATTTTCTTTGGTTATAGAGCTATCGAAGGGTTGCCAGAATTAATGAAATCGGTGAAACAAAATTCATCATTGTGGGTTAATAAAAATCATAAAACACGATTCAAATTTGAATGGCAAAAAGGGTATGGCGCTTTTTCGTATAGCAAATCTCACGTTTCTAATGTTTGTAATTATATTGAACGCCAGGAGGAACACCATTCAAAACAAACGTTTCGTGATGAATATGTGGAATTTTTGGAAAAATTTGGGGTTGATTATGACGAACGTTATTTGTTTGATGATGTTGGATCATCGTCTACCGATATGTAACGCGTCTACCGATATGTAACGCCAAACGGCGTAATGGGGGTGTTATGCGATGTGGTGATGTGCGATGGGTGGATATCATTGGCGTCTACCGATATGTAACGCGTCTACCGATATGTAACGCCTAACGGCGTAATGGGTATGCCCACCACACCAATATCCCGTAGGGATTAAATATCGGTAGGGATTTTATATCGGTAATATACGTCGTTAGACGTTACATATCGGTAAAAACCGTATCTTTGCACCATTATTTGGCAAACATTACATGGCAAACAACACAACATCATTATTGTCGTTGCAGCGTCATCGCGACCTGCTGAAGATGGAATACGAATACGATAGGAAGAGTTTCGACGTTCAGTCTTCCCAGATTTCTATTTCCAAGAAAATTTCTGCCGGCATCTGCCGTTACCCTGTCTCTTTGGGTAAATCCTACTACAACTCACTGAATCAGTTTGTTGTGGAGATTCTTCACGCTCCGTTGGAAGATGAGGAGGACCATTTTGAATATGGTAAGGCTGTGCAATTCTTCAGCGTCTCTTATAATGAGGAGATTCGTGTGGTGAAGACGAACGCACAGGTGAGCTATGCCACGCCTACAATGCTGGTGGTGACGTTGCCAGGTAGGGATGCCCTTGGTGCTTTGGAGTCGGTCAACCGTCTCGGCGTGCAGTTGGGCTTCGACGAGAGCAGCTATAAGGCTATGTTCGAGGCTATGGACAGGGTGATGAGCGTGAAGGATGGCAGACTCTATGATCTGCGTGAGATTCTGCTCGGCAACCGTGAACCCAATTTCTTCGATTTCTCACCTATCCGTTTCCCGTGGCTGAACAGTTCACAGGAGGAGGCAATCAATAAGATTCTTCGTGCTAAAGATGTCGCTATCGTCCACGGACCTCCAGGAACAGGTAAGACAACAACGCTCGTAGAGGCTATATATGAGACGTTGCGACGCGAGACACAGGTGCTTGTGTGTGCACAGAGTAATATGGCTGTGGATTGGATATCCGAGCAACTTGCCGACCGTGGCATCAGTGTATTGCGTATTGGAAATCCGTCCCGCGTCGACGATAAAATGCTCTCTTCTACATATGAGCGACGCTTCGAATCTCATCCTATGTACGATACTCTTTGGGGTATGCGTAAGACGGTGCGTGAACTTTATCGCACTAATAAGGATAAGGCTCGTGCTGTGAAGGAGAAAGCGGAGGCATTGGAATATGAGATTCGTGAGAGTTTGTTCTCCGATTCACGTGTCGTGGCTTGTACTTTGGTGGGTGCTGCCAATCCTATATTATATGGTAGAAATTTCCAGTCACTCTTTATAGATGAGGCCGCACAGGCGATGGAGGCTGCTTGTTGGATTCCGATTGCCAAGTCGCATCGTGTCATTTTTGCTGGCGACCATAAACAATTGCCGCCTACAATCAAGTGTTTTGAGGCTGAAAAAGCCGGACTTTCACACACTTTGATGGAGAAATTGGCAGAAACAAAGCCGACGTCGGTTTCACTATTGAATGTGCAGTACCGTATGCATGAGAGCATTATGAAATTCTCATCAGATTGGTTTTACGACGGTAAACTAAAGGCTGCGGAGGAGGTCAAGTGTCGAGGCGTATTGGATTTTGATAACCCGTTGGAGTGGATCAACACGGAGGAATTGTCGTTTGAGGAGGAGTATGTTTCTCAGTCGGCAGGACGTGTCAATAAAATGGAGGGCGAGCTTACCATCGCATTGCTGACTCAGTTTATAGAGAAAATCGGACCGGACAGAGTCAAAGAGGAACGTATTGATTTTGGAATCATCTCACCATATAAGAATCAGGTTTATTACCTACGCCACCTTATAAAAGAGTCGAAATTCCTGAAACCGTTCAGGAAATTCATCACGGTCAATTCCGTCGACGGATTCCAGGGCCAGGAGCGCGACGTCGTGATCATTAGCCTTGTACGCTCCAATGAGAATGGAGAGATCGGATTCTTGAAAGAGTTGCGACGCATGAACGTGGCGATGACGCGAGCAAGAATGAAACTCATGATAATAGGTAATGCGGCAACATTGTCGCACCACGCATTTTATAGAAAGTTGTGGGAATGGGTGAAGGAGACTAAAAAAATGGAATGCTAGTTTGGCATTCCAATTTTTTATTATCTTTGCAATAGTTAAAGTTTAGTCGACAAGATTAGACACAGTATAAATTAATATAATTCATTAAATCATGGGCAAATACATCGATTTGCGATGTGATTTCGGGTTCAAGTATTGTATGTCAGACCCGATAATCATGAGATCCTTCCTAAATGCGATCCTGGAAGGCGACGTGGAGACAATCACGGATGTCAATTTTGAGAATGTGGAAATTCCACGAGAAACATCCAGCCAACGTGGAGTAACGTTCGATCTTCACTGCACGACACAGAGCGGAGACTCAATCTTGATTGAGATGCAGAATTCGTGTCAGGACTATTTCAAGACAAGGGCAAACTATTACGTCTACCGTCTTCTTGACAGTAAGATAGAAAAAGGATTGGAGTGGAGGAAAATGGAGAAGGACATCGACAGAATCATCGGCATCTTCATTTTGGGAGAGAAAATGGCTGACATCAACAAGGCACTGACCTGCACAGCTGAGTGTGACGTCAAAACAGGAGAAGTGTTTTGGGACAGACATCGAAAATATTTTATATCTTTGCCGTCGTTCGAGTTGGATATCAAAGACTTCACAACAAAGGACATTTGGATTAACCTCTTCAAAAACTTAGGGAATATGGAAAACATTCATTCATCTGTGTTTGAGAGAGCAGACGAAGGTTTGCTTAGACTAATAGAGAAAGCCAAGGTAGGAGCTTTGTCTAAGGATGATCGTGCCGTGTATGAAGCGAGCCTCAAGAAACTTGCAGATGAGATGGACATGGAGGAGCATGGTTTTAAGAAAGGGATTAAGCAAGGTATAGAGATTGGAAAAGAAGAAGGAATTGAGATCGGCAGAGAAGAAGGAATCGAGATTGGAGAAAAACGAGGTGAACGTAACAAAACCATTCAATTTGCTATAGGCATGAAGGCAGAGGGACTTGACTTCAATCTTATTCATAAACTGACTGGACTTTCTTTAGAAGAAATAGAGAAGTTATAATCATTCATAAAATAGGGCGAGACATTGTTTTCACCCTATTTTTCAGTAAAGATACCGTGGCCGAGATTTGTTTGCAGGGAAAAGTCAAAGAACCAAATTGACATAAGGTAAATTATTGCTATCTTTGAATAGTTAAAGTTTAGTCGGCAAGATTAGACACAGTATAAATTATATAATTCATTAAATCATGGGCAAATACATCGATTTGCGATGCGATTTCGGGTTCAAGTATTGTATGTCAGACCCGATAATCATGAGATCCTTTCTAAATGCGATCTTGGAAGGCGACGTGGAGACAATCACGGATGTCAATTTTGAGAATGTGGAGATTCCACGAGAAACATCCAGCCAACGTGGAGTAACATTCGATCTTCACTGCACGACAAAGAGCGGAGACTCAATCTTGATTGAGATGCAGAATTCATGTCAGGACTATTT
>JAZUGF010000069.1:0-4775 GCA_045641065.1 Paludibacteraceae bacterium
CGATTATTTTTGCAAACTATATACATAAATATACATTATACATACGATTTGTTAACTATATGCAATTTCTCAAATTACAATTATCAATTAAATGTACATTCCTTTAAGAATTATATGTTATCTTTGCGTATTATTTATGAATATATGAAAACAGCATTATTTATAGATCGTGACGGCACGATCATCATTGAACCACCTGTAACTGAACAGGTAAACTCTCTGGCAGAGATGACGTTTCTTCCTGGTGTAATCCGTAATATGGCATTCATCCGTGAGCGTCTTTCCTCTGAGTTTGTGATGGTAACAAATCAAGATGGTCTTGGCACAGACGCATATCCAGAAGCTGTATTTGAAGAGGTACAGAACAAGATGCTTGAGGTGTTGAAGGGAGAAGGTGTAGAGTTTGATGATATTCTTATCGACAAGTCTTATCCAGAAGATGGTCTTGACACTCGTAAGCCTGGCATCGGTATGCTTGGTGCATACTTGAAGGGCGACTACGATATGGAGCACTCTTACGTTATTGGTGATAGAGCAACGGATGTACAGCTTGCTAAAAATCTTGGATGCAAGGGTATTCTTATCTCTGAAGTTGAAGCAGGAAAGAAACTTCTTGAAGAGAAAGGCTTGACAGAGCACTGTGCTTTGATCGCTGAAAATTGGAATAAGATCGCAGAGTTTCTATTTGCAGAAGAAAGAGTGGCGACTGTAGCACGTAAGACTAAAGAGACAGATATCAACATTCGCGTTGACTTGGATGGAAACGGCAAATGCGATATCTCAACTGGTCTTGGATTCTTTGACCATATGCTTGAGCAGATCGGTAAGCATTCAGGTATCGATTTGATGATCCACGTAAAGGGGGACTTGAATGTGGATGAGCACCACACTATTGAGGATACAGGAATAGCTCTTGGCGAAGCTATCTATAAAGCGCTTGGATCTAAACGTGGAGTTGAAAGATATGGTTATTCTTTACCAATGGACGATTGTCTATGCAGCGTCTGCCTTGATTTCGGAGGAAGACCATGGTTGGTATGGGATGCTGAATTTAAGCGCGAATACGTAGGCGACATGCCAACAGAGATGTTCTTGCATTTCTTCAAAAGTTTGAGCGATTCTGCTAAGATGAACTTGAACGTGAAGGCAGAGGGTGACAACGAGCACCACAAGATTGAAGGCATCTTCAAAGCTCTTGCACGTGCAATCAAGATGGCAATCAAACGTGACATTTATAAATATGAGTTGCCAAGTACAAAAGGCACTCTATAATTAATTGTATATTCTTAATTTTAATTTAATAAAGATGAAGGCATACGTTTTCCCTGGTCAGGGATCGCAGTTCAGCGGAATGGGTAAGGATTTGTATGATAACTCTCCCGTCGCAAAGGAACTATTTGATAAGGCAGACGAGATTCTTGGATTCAAGATCTCTGAGATCATGTTCAACGGTACAGACGAGGAGTTGAAGCAGACAAAGGTAACTCAGCCAGCAGTATTCCTACACTCTGTAATCCTTGCTAAGGCAATGGGCGACGCATTCCAGCCAGAAATGGTAGCAGGTCACTCTTTAGGTGAGTTGTCTGCTCTTACAGCAGCAGGAGCTATCACATTCGAGGATGGTTTGAAGATCGTTGCAAAGCGTGCTATGGCAATGCAGAAAGCATGTGAGATCCAGCCAAGTGTAATGGCAGCTATCCTTGGCCTTGAAGACGCAGTTGTTGAGAAGCTATGTGCTGAGACTACAGAAGGACAGGTTGTTCCTGCAAACTACAACTGTCCAGGTCAGCTTGTAGTAAGTGGAAGCATCGAGGGTATCGACGCTGTTTGTGCAAGAGCTACAGAGGCAGGTGCAAAGCGTGCACTTAAGCTTGCCGTTTCAGGAGCATTCCACTCTCCATTCATGAAGCCAGCAGAGAATGAGCTTGCTGAGGCAATTAAGGCTACAACATTCTCAGCTCCTAAGTGTCCTGTTTATCAGAACGTATCAACAAAGGCAGAGACTGATCCTGAGGTTATCAAGTCTAACTTGCTACGTCAGTTGACTTCTCCAGTTAAGTGGACACAGAGCGTACAGAATATGATTGCAGACGGTGCAACAAGCTTCACAGAGGTTGGTCCAGGTGCAGTACTTCAGGGTATGATCAAGAAGATCAACAAGGAGTGGTGCAAGGAGCACGAAGTTAAGGGTGCTGCTCTATAATCGACTTTAGAAATAAGACTAAAAAAACGCCTCTTTCGTAATTGAAAGAGGCGTTTTTTATATACGATAATCAAACATGTGCTCTTTTTCCCGTCGACAACACTTCCAATTTCTTAAATTCAATTTTGTGTGGAAGTTCCGATCTCGATAGCTTCGTTTTAAGCCAAACTTTTAATTCTACCTCTGAAATAGGATTTGCTCCATCTTTTAACTCAACAATCGCATTTAAAACAGAGCCAAAATCAGAATCAGACACACCAAATACTTTTGATGCAGCGACGTCGGGATGTTGATTGATAACCTGCTCCACACTCTCAGGAAAAACATTTTCACCTCCACAAACCACCATATTTTTAGCAATACCACGGTGAAAATAGAATCCTTTATCATTTTTGTAGAATAGGTCACCTGTACTTTGCCACTGGTTTTGAGCTCCTATCATAGCCCATTTGGAACGAACCCAAAGAATCCCCACTCCATTATCACTTATTTCACGCACATCACATTCCACACCTGTGATTGGTTTACCTAATGTAGTCTCCTCGTTAGCATCCAGATCTTTCGGCGTCGCCAACATAAAAAATCCTGCTTCTGAAGTTCCATATAGATTAAACATAACTGGTCCTAAATTATTATGTGTCTCGACAACGAGTTTCTTATCCAATCTGTCTCCCCCACTAATAATACATTTCACAGATTTCATTTTAAACTTAGATTCCGGAGTTTGCCATAAACGAGAAAGCATAGTAGGCACAATTGGTAAAACCTCCACGTCTTCTTCTGCAATCATATTTAATGAGTCTTCAGCATGGAAATGACGAGACATACAGATTTTCTTTCCCATTGCCATAGCAATAATCAAAACGCTCAAACCAAATCCATGATATAAAGGCAACACCACAAAAACGCTTTTATAATCTTGAATCTTTATAGACTTCAACAAAGCGAAGAACGGAGATAAAAACTGTAATAAACCAGTTTTGCGAGACGCTTCTTTATAATTGCCACTCGATCCTCCAGTCAAAACAGCAATTCGTCCACCACGCCAAACATGAGTTAAACAGATTGAATCATATTTAGATTCATTAAGAATCAATTGCAACGATTCTGTAGAGATTATTTTGCAAGACAAATCCAACGGCAAGCATTTCTCACGAAGTTCCTCATCATAGATTATAAAATCCATCTTTTTATTCTGCAATAGGTTTGCCATTTTCTCAGACATTATATCTGTATTGAGCAAACGAACATTCACACCCAAACGAGATAATGCTGGCAATAATAATGCCGAAACTTTGTGATTACGACACAACACTCCCACTCGCATTCCTGGACAAACTTCATATTTGTGGTATAATATTTTTGTCAAACGAATTGCTAATGAATATAACTCCGTATAATTGAGTTTTTCTCTTTCTGAAACTATAGCAACGTCAGTTTTATAATAAAAACGAGTGAATCTAAGAATAGCCATAATTGTAACACCTTCGCAGATGAAGCAATAAATCAACCTTAGAAAACCCATCGGAGTTATCAAATGTAGCTTTAACAAAGCTTTTATCAAAACCCAATCCATAACTCAAATGAAATGACGATAAACAAATCTAACGACGGGGCTAAAAAGAGTCGCAATTGGACTTGAAATGCGAGCCCACCAAGGCATATAACAATGTCGTCCATTCATAGCCAGATAAAGCAATATATCCGAAGCTTCTTTTGCTGAGTATGCTGGCATATTTCTGTAAGTAGTATTCACGTCAGACATAGCAGTGTGAACCAACGGCATATATGCTATCTTCACACGCACACCAAAAGTAGAATATTCAACGTCAGCAGTTCGACACCACACGTTAGCAGCCTCCTTTGAAGCATGATATGCAGCCCAACCTGGAGCGGAAGGATAAAGAGTACTGATAGAAGAAGTATATATTATTTTTCCTTTTGTTGACTTCAGACTTGGTTGTAAAGCCAAAGACAAAGCCACTAAGGAGCGAAAATTAGTATCCATAGTCCTGTCAAAATCGTGTAGACGATCGACTGAGTCAACTAATTTTCGATGGATAGATTTCCCTGCATTTACAAAAAGGAAATCCACGGTAGACAGTTGTTTAAGTTCACTGCAAAGTATATCTAAAGACTCTCTATCACGTAAATCTACAACATTATAAAGAGCATTGCATCCTGTAGTCTTAGCTAATTCACACAAAGAAATTAACGGCTCTTCAGATCGTGATATTAAAAACAAGTTGGACTTGGCTTTAATCAATGTTTTAGCCAACTCATAACCAATACCTCTTGAGGCTCCTGTAATCACTACCCATTTACCCTCAAAATATTCATTAAGTTTCTTATGGTGGATATTATGAGTTGGATATATAATTCTTTTCAGGAATTCCATCTAGCAATAATTTATATACAAAAGTAGTGAAAAAATTTAAAACAAAAAAAGGAGTCGGTCATTTCTGATCGACTCCTGAAAGCGGCGGCTACCTACTCTCCCGAAATTCAGTACCATCGGCGATAGCGAGCTTAACTTCTCTGTTCGGAATGGGAAGAGGTGGGACCTCGCTGC
>JAZUGF010000070.1:0-5627 GCA_045641065.1 Paludibacteraceae bacterium
TAGGGTGCGAGCATTAACATTATTGTTGAGCAACGATAATCTTTACAGACTAATCGTGAACATTGCTATCCGATTTTCAAATCAAATCAGTTTCTCAGGCTTTTTGGTTTGAACGCGAATAATCGCTAATGCTTATGTTAATAATATGTTTACTTCAAAAACTACTTTCTGTTTCTTATAGAATTAGTTTATCTTTTGTTGCCTTGGCCAATATGGCATGGTCAACACTACAAATGTAGAAAAGATAATTTAGTTACAAAGGAATAAGAATTTAATTTTAGGTTATGGTCGCTCGCCTTTGTAGTCTTTCTCTGAGAACTCTATGTCTCTGTGGTTGAATTTTTATACACGCTCGCCTTCGGCTCGCACTGAATGGTAGGGGTTAGGGCGTTCCGCCATCAAAAATCCTCGTGTTTATATCATATTCGCATCAGCGGAATCCCTGTAATCCGTGCTATCCGTGTACGAAATTTTACGGAAATTTTACGTTAATCTAAAATCCGTCAGGGTTTTCTCCGTGTCATTTCCGTGTTCTCCGTGGTTAATATATTTAAAACAAAAAGGTCGGATTTCTCCGACCTTTTATATTCAATCTCGATTGATTAGTCTTCTGGTGTGTAGCGAACGATTGTCTGCTCACGGTCTGGACCAACTGAAACGATCTTGATAGGCACCTCAAGGTAATCCTCTAGGAAGTCAAGATACTCGTTGTACTCCTTAGGGAACTCAGAAGTCTTCTTAGTCTTAGTCATATCCTTCTTCCAACCCTTGAACTCCTTGTAAACAGGAGTGAAGTTAGCCTCCTTGATATCGAATGGGAACTCGTCAGTCTCCTCACCGTTGATATTGTATGCTACGCAAGCCTTGATTGTATCGAAGCCGTCAAGAACGTCACTCTTCATCATAATCAACTTAGTTACACCGTTGATCATAACTGCGTACTTCAATGCTACAAGGTCGATCCAACCACATCTTCTCTCACGGCCTGTAACAGCACCGTACTCGTGTCCAAGATCACGGATAGTCTTACCTGTCTCATCGAACAACTCTGTTGGGAAAGGACCTGCACCTACACGTGTACAGTATGCCTTGAAGATACCGTAAACGTCGCCAATCTTACGTGGAGCAACGCCAAGACCTGTACAAGCACCAGCACAGATTGTGTTAGATGATGTTACAAATGGGTATGAACCGAAGTCAACGTCAAGCATTGTACCCTGAGCTCCCTCTGCAAGGATAGACTTACCCTCTTCCAAAGTGTCGTTCAAGAAGTACTCGCTGTCGATGAATGTGAATTCCTTCAATTTCTTGATTCCTTCCATCCAATCCTTCTCGATAGCCTTAAGATCGTTCTCATACTCAAAGTTGAAGTGAGAAAGCATCTCCTTGTGGCGAGCGATTGCCTTTGCGTACTTCTCCTCGAAGTTTACTAGCAAATCACCAACTCTCAAACCGTTACGAGAAATCTTATCTGTGTAAGTTGGGCCGATACCCTTACCTGTAGTACCGATCTTACCAGCACCTTTAGCCATCTCATTAGCTTTGTCCAAAAGACGGTGTGTAGGAAGGATAAGGTGAGCCTTCTTAGATATGTATAGGCGCTCTGTCAAATTGTGACCTGAAGTTTCAAGCTCCTCAACTTCTTTCTTGAACAATGCTGGATCAAGCACTACGCCATTACCGATTACATTGACCTTACCACCCTGGAAGATTCCTGATGGAACTGATCTAAGTACGTATTTCTGGCCTTCAAACTCAAGTGTGTGTCCTGCATTCGGACCTCCTTGAAAGCGTGTTACGACATCATAGTTTGGCGTCAATACGTCTACTACTTTTCCTTTACCCTCGTCGCCCCATTGCAAACCGAGTAAAACATCTACTTTCATTCTGTTATTTTATTGTAATTCAGTTTCTTATAAATAGCGTAGATGCGATTTAATTCGCAGCTGCACAAAAAACGGTTGTAAATATGGCAATTTTTTTTGACCTGACAAAGTGAATTTTTAATTTTTAGCGATTTTGAGAGGTATTCCACTTTACTCCGTTTGCTGTGAATTTATACAAATTTCATAATGACACTTAAGTCTTTATGAAGTTTATCTGCAATTTCAGATGGCGTCTTGCCTGATTCTATTAGCATCTTAACCATATCGCGTAGCATGTTGTCTTGCTGTTCTATTTGTTCACCCTGCTGAGCCAACTGTTCACCTTGCTGAGCCAACTGTTCACCCTGCTGAGCCAGCTGTTCATCTTGCTGAGCCAACTGTTCTCCCTGCTGTGCCAATTGCTCTCCTTGTCGAGTCAACTGCTCACATTGCTCTAAAATCGTTTTCTTTTGGGAAAGAACTTCTGTATCCAAGTTCTCCAACTCGGAAAAAATCTCATCTTCGATATTCATAGCCATACGAATATCTGTAAATGTAGTTGCTGCAGTCAAACGATTGATAATTCTTTCCATGTCTTTATCATTTGAAATGTCTCGACCATCTACATTCACATAATGAGGCTCTCCATCTTGTGTATAGGATTGATCGAAAATTGACAATATTTTCTCTACTCTGTTTCGTGCCTTTCCTTTTAGATATGGTACTTGCACTATTATACTGTCGTGTGTGAGACTCTCTACAAAATCATTGGGAACTCCTTCTGTGATTTCTTTAGAGTCATAGTCGAGGTATTTGCGACTAACATAAATGATAGGCTCTTTAATATCACCGACTTTATGGCCGAGAATGTAGATTGAAACAATGGGCAATGACATTCCTTTTGAATCTACGTTTCTCTTGCTTTCGTACTGTACACCTAAATACTGACGGAATCGTGTGATCTCTGTGCTTCTCCACGTTTTTTGCACCTCAATTAATATAAGATGCTCTTTGCCGTCTTCCTCTTTTACGACAGCTCCAAAATCAATGCGAAAAATAGATATGCGACCATTTTCCTTGTTGCAGTTTGAATACTCGTTGGAACGCATCTCTACACTGATAATCTCCTTTTTCAACAATGCTGACAACAACGTACGTGCAATAACCTCGTCTTCCATCATAAACTTGAATACGCTGTCGTATAAGGGATTTGCAATAAAACTTTGTTTTTTCATATTTGTTTTAATGTTACTAAACCAATATTTTCTGCAAATATCTAAAAAATGTATTGTATTTGCAAATTTGAATTGTTTTATTTCAGTAGAGAATTTTTATAGGAGATTATATAGCAATTGTCCAAAATGATGATTGTTAAGGGCGGAACGCCCTAACCTCACTCTCTAACGCGAGTCCGAAGGACGAGCATATAATAAGTAAGCGTGTTTGGACAACTCGTATATAATTTCCTTTTTATATTAATATGATAAAAACGAGATTCTTTTATGAATTTTGCCCATTCCACCGCCTTTTATCATAGATATTATTCCCAATTTGGGTGTCATTTTTCCCTTTTTTATATTTTCCATTATAATGAAAATGGTTTGCTCATTCAAATTTTTATATTTGTTTCATAATTGAAAAACTAAAGGACATGAAACACACAACTTTACTTAATTATTTGCGTAAGGCATTTACTTTATGCGCTCTTGGTACTGCCGCTTATGCTCAGGCAGAACCAGATCCTAATTATCATATTTATATTTGTTGGGGTCAGTCGAACATGGAGGGTAACGCTACTGTCCCTGATAGTGAGAAGAAAGGTGTCGACGAGAGATTCCGTATGTTCTATACTGCCGACGACTGTTCACAGTGTGGAAAGAAGAAGTGCGGTGAATACACAGCTATTCCACCATTGGCTCGTTGCTTCCACTGGAATAATGGTGGATTTGGTCCAGTTGACTACTTCGGACGAACTTTGGTTAAAGAACTTGATCCAAGTATCAAGGTAGGCGTGATCGACGTCGCTATTGGAGGTGCAAGTATCGAGGCTTTCCAGAAGTCTAAATATCAAAGCTATTTGAGCTCGGCTGCTGATTGGCTACAGGGATACGCTAAATCATATGGTAGCAATCCTTATGGTCGTATCATTGAAGTTGCTAAACAAGCTCAGAAGGTAGGTGTCATCAAGGGAATCTTGGTTCACCAGGGTGAAACTAACACAGGTAGTGCAAGCTGGCCTAACGATTTGAAAGGCGTTTACGAGGATATGCTAAAGGATCTTGGACTTAATGGCGCTGATGTTCCATTGCTAGTGGGAGAGGTTCGTTACACTGGTCCTTGTAGTGGTCACAACAATGTTGTAAGAAAAGTGCCAAGTGTTATTCCTAACTCATATGTTATCTCTGCAGAGGGCTGTGAGGCTGCCGGCGACCAGTACCACTTCACAGTTGCTGGTTACAAGTTGTTGGGTACAAGATACGCTGAGAAGATGCTTGAGATCTTGAAGAAGAATGGTGGAGCTGCTGCTCAGAAGACTGTTAGCGTTGAGGCATTCATAAATAAGGTTGATGATCCAGGTGAGGTTGAAATCGTAGTTAACAATGATATTGAGAATGTAAAATCAGTCGATATCTATGCTGATAACGAGAAGGTAGCAAGCGATGTTAAGAGCTTTATTTGGGAGAATGTTCCAGAAGGAAAGCACACTGTATGGGCTGTTGCTCACGACAACAATAATAAAGAGTATACATCTCAGAAGCAGGAATTCAGTATCTATATGACTCAGTCTCCATTCAATGGTACTCCATTCAAGATTCCAGGAAAGATTGAGGCAGAGGAGTTTGACCTTGGTGGAGAGGGTAATGCTTACCACGATAATGATGAGCAGAACCGTAATGGAACAACTCGTGATGAGGGTGTAGATATGAGTGCAACTGCAGTTGGTTACACACAGACAGGAGAGTGGCTTGAGTATACAGTAGATGTTCAGTATGAGGATGAGTATATCGTTGAGTCGAAGGTTGCTTCTGGTACCGATGGTGCTGCATTCACATTCTATCTTGATAACCTATTCATCGTTCCTGGTGACGACGGCACTCCTGGAGGATTCGTAAATGTGCCAAACACAGGAGATTGGGATACATATACAATTGTAGAAACTAAGTTGAATAAGTTGACAAAGGGAACTCACGTGTTGAAGGTTGAGATCACTGGTGACTGGGTAGACATTGATTGCTTCACATTCAAGTGTGTTAATCCAACAGGTGTTGAGACAATCTCTGTAGATAACGGAATTATTCCAGATGATGAGTACAATGTGTTTGATATCGCTGGTAGATTTGTTAAGACAATCACAGTTTCTCAGAATTCTTATAAGAACGGTTTGAACAAGGGATTCTATATTTTGAGAAACTCAAAAGGCAAGAGCTATACATTGCTTAAGAGATAATCTATTGTACTATCATTAAGACGGGCGTGCCCCGTCTCTACGATATAAAAATCGGCAGGAAAGAAATTCTCTGCCGATTTTTTGATATGAGGATTGTTAAGGGCGGAACACCCTAACTCTATTTCAGACGCGAACCCGTAAGGGTGAGCGTAAAAATAAATAGAGACGCAATGATGATATGAACCCCTAAAGTTAGACAAAAAACTTTAGGGGTTAAATTATGAGCAAAAAGCAAGAGAGCGGAAAGCACGGGAAGAAGGAGTTGCAGAAATATATGCGACTACTTAAGAAAGGCGAAAGCGTGAACACGATAT
>JAZUGF010000071.1:0-19285 GCA_045641065.1 Paludibacteraceae bacterium
CGTATTTGTCTTGATTCATATGCAGCTATCATTTAGCCACAAATGTATGAATTCAAATCCGTTTCATTTAAAAATACCGTCTAATAGACTATATTTCAATTATTTCAAAGAACTTTTGTTCACTTTTACGGGACGGTAGTGGGATGTAATATAAAAGCATACGTAGATTCATGCTGTTATGAGTTTCAGGAAACAGACACCGACACGAAACTAATGCATCTGCTTTACGTTACAGACAAAGGATTGGATGTTGTTGCGGAGATTGAAGAATTTCTTAAGAGTCATGAATACGTGAGTGAAGAGAGTATCAAAAGCACGTTGGCTGATTTCATAGTAGAGTTGAGATATCCAGGAGAAGACAAATATAGTGTGATCGACAGGATCTACACCTCGGAATATATCGCCGAGTATTGGAGTCTTGACGATATCTATGAAATTCTAATGATTGAGGTGCGAAAGATTTTCTCATACACAGAGGACAATATCTATATAGAATTCTCAAGAAGGTAAACGATTTGTCCAAACATGCTCATTTTTAATCCGCTCGCCCTTACGGGCTCGCACAAGTGCATTTGTGGTAGGAGCAATCCTCTTTTTCTACCGACATTGAATCCCTACGGGATAAATTAATATTTCCCCAGCATAAAATAGGGCTACGTCTTTAGACGTTAAATATCGGTAGACATGGTTACGTGTTTGGAAATTTTACGAATCATTTTACGGAAATTTTTCGTTCACATTAAAACACAAAAAAAGACGGGGACATGCCCCGTCTCTACAATATAACAACCGTCTCTAAACCGGATTATTTCTTAAGCTGTGGGTTCTGTGGCTGAGGTCCTGCCTGGCTCATATCACATGTTCCTGTGAACTTAGCATTTGGCTCAACTGACAAAATCTTTGTCTTGATTTCTCCCTCTATCTTAGATGTTGCTCTCAACTGTAGTGCCTCAGTAACGATTAGCTTTCCTGTGAACTTTCCAAGAATCTCCGCATTAATACACTCCAATGTGCCTTCCATAGCACCGTTCTGACCAATGATGACCTTTCCTCTACACTTTAGTGTTCCGTTGATCTGTCCGTCCAAACGGAAATTTGTATCAGAAGTGATGTCTCCTGTCATCTTTGTGCCTGCCGCAATGATATTGTACTGCGAGCTCTGGCTTTCTGTTTCCTTTGACATAAACTTTCTCTTTATGTTAAACTTCTATTAATATGCTGATTTAAACTGCTCAAGGAATCTTACGTCGTTCTCTGAGAACATACGCAAATCCTTAACTCTGTACTTCAAGTTTGTGATACGCTCTACTCCTAGTCCGAACGCATATCCTGAGTATACCTTGCTGTCAATGCCACATGCCTCAAGCACAGCTGGGTCTACCATTCCACATCCTAGGATCTCTACCCATCCTGTGTTCTTGCAGAATGCACATCCTACACCGCCACAGATGTTGCATGAGATATCCATCTCTGCGCTTGGCTCAGTGAATGGGAAGTATGACGGACGCAAACGGATCTGTGTCTGCTCTCCAAACATCTCCTTAGCGAAGTATAGCAATGCCTGCTTCAAGTCGGCAAACGAAATATTCTTGTCGATATACAATCCCTCTACCTGGTGGAAGAAACAGTGCGCACGGTATGAGATTGCCTCATTACGGTATACACGTCCTGGGCAAAGCACACGGATTGGCGGCTGCTGGCTTGTCATCACACGGCTCTGTACTGATGATGTGTGTGTACGAAGCAATACATCTGGATCACGTGTGATGAAGAATGTATCCTGCATATCACGTGCTGGGTGCTCAGGTGGGAAATTAAGAGCTGAGAATACATGCCAGTCGTCCTCAACCTCTGGTCCCTCTGCGATAGAGAATCCGATACGTGAGAAGATATCTACGATTTCATTCTTTACCAATGACAATGGGTGACGTGTACCTACCTCGATAGCGTCTGGGGTACGTGTCACATCTGGAGCGTCTGCCTTTGCCTGCTGAGCTTCAAACTCAGCCTTCATCTCTGCGATACGCTCAGTGGCTTTTGTCTTCAACTCGTTCAAAAGTCCACCGATCTCTCTTTTCTGTTCTGCTGCTACATTCTTGAAATCATTGAACAATGAAGAAATCTCTCCTTTCTTGCTCAAATATTTGATTCTAAGTGCCTCCAACTGCTCTGCGTTCTCTGCAGAAAGCTTAGAAACCTCCTCAAGAAGTTCACTTATTCTATCTTTCATTTTATTCTAAATTTTTCATTTTTCTAACTTCAGTGCAGACATCGTCGTAAATGTCTCCGGGCAAAAAGAATCTAACGTCTTTGCCCTTCTCGATTGATTCTCTGATGAATGTCGACGACACTTCGATAATCGGCGTCGCGATTCTGCTCATATTATTATATGGCAATTCATCTGTGTATCCTCGACGTGGATATACCATGACGTGATACTTCTCAAGAATCTTATCGTAGTTGCGCCACTTGTGGAATACCTCCACATTGTCTGCTCCCATAAGCAAGATATACTCGTTTTCTGGATGCTGCTGACGCAAATATTCCAATGTGTCGTATGTGTAAGACGGAATTGGAAGTCCAAACTCCACGTCTGAAACTTCAATCTTGTCGTATCCCTCCACTGCTTTACGAAGCATGTTCAATCTCACTTCGTTAGGAAGCAATGTGTTGCCTGCCTTTAGCGGATTCAACGGTGAGACTATCATCATCACCTTATCCACATCACCGTACTCAGCCACGTAATTCGCCAAAGCGACGTGTCCGATATGACATGGGTTGAATGAGCCGAAAAACAATGCAATCTTCATACGCGTCGATACATATTATATACACATTTTATTTTTTAGGCTTTCAAATAATCAAGAATGACCTTCTCGATATCTGCTTTTGCCTTCTCCAAATCGTCGTTGATAACAACCTTGTCAAACTTTTCTGCGAAAGTCAACTCGAAAGCAGCACGCTCAATTCTCTTCTCAATCACCTCAGGAGCATCTGTAGCACGTCCGACTAGACGAGCACGCAAAGCCTCGATGCTTGGTGGCTGGATGAAAACCGACATTGCTCTGTCGCCGTAGAATTTCTTGATGTTCATTCCACCCTTCACGTCGACATCGAAAATAGCAACTTTTCCTGCTTTGATGATTCGCTCCACCTCACTCTTCAAAGTGCCGTAGAACTTATCTGTGTAAACCTCCTCATACTCAAGGAACTCGTCGTTAGCAATCTTCTGCTTGAACTCCTCTGGTGTAAGGAAATAATACTCCACTCCGTTCTTCTCAGTTCCGCGTGGAGCACGGCTTGTTGCTGAGATAGAAAACTCAAACACATCCATCTTGCTCATCAAATAGTTAATGAGTGTGCTCTTGCCCGAACCCGACGGTGCAGAAAATATAATGATCTTATCGTTATTCATACTCATATATTATAGTACGTTAAGCACCTGCTCCTTGATCTGCTCAAGTTCATCCTTCATCTTCACAACAATCATCTGCATCTCAGCCTGGTTAGACTTTGAACCAAGAGTGTTGATCTCACGGCCCATCTCCTGAGCGATGAATCCAAGTTTCTTACCAATACCCTCGTCTTTCATATCCATAGTGTCGTAGAAAGCCTTGATATGGTGAGTAAGACGGTTCTTCTCCTCGCTGATATCCAATTTTTCGATGTAGAAGATCATCTCCTGCTCGAAACGGTTCTTATCAACCTCAACATTTAGAGAAGCAAGACTCTCACGGATTCTGTTCTTGATAGTCTCAACACGGCTCTTCTCGTATGGCTCAACACTCTTAAGCAATGCTGTGATTGCCTCCAAATTCTTGTTGAATACATTCTTTAGCGAAACGCCTTCCGACTTACGGTATTCGACGATCTTTACCAACGCCTCTTCTACCACCTTCTTTGCAGCTTCCCACTCAGCCTCATCAATCTCAGCAAGCTCGTTAGTCATCACGTCTGGCATACGAAGAAGAAGTGGCATCCAGTCTGCTGGCTCTGCTACACCCAACTCACTTGCAGCCTCAGAAATCTGACGTTTATAAGAGGCAAGCACCGACTTGTTGATTTTGTTAGACGACTCAGTGTCCTTTGTCTCTACAAACATCATGAAATCCACCTTTCCTCTCAAAAGTGAGTTTCCAATCATCGTGCGCAACTCAATCTCTTTCTCCTTGTATACAGAGGGCATACGAACCGATAGGTCAAGCTGCTTACTGTTGAGCGACTTGATCTCAACGATGAATCTTTTTTTGCCATATTCACCGATTGCACGGCCGAACCCGGTCATCGACAATACCATAATCTCAATTTTTACACTAAAATTAAGGCAAAAATAACTTTTTAATTTCTTTAAGTGAACTAATTTGTGTATAAAGTGTACTTTTGTTAAAAAAATATACGGAATTATGGCTACAATCATAAATATCGAGACCTCCACATCGTCTTGTTCGCTCTCTTTGGCGTGCGACGGTAAGATTTTGTTCGCTGCTTGCGATCCAACTGGTATGAATCATGCCAAACTTCTTGGAGGCTATGCAAAACAGGCTGAAGATGTGTTGAAGGAGAAAAATTTGACACTCGACGCTGTATGCGTGAGCAAAGGTCCAGGCTCTTACACTGGACTAAGAATCGGAGTGTCGATGGCGAAAGGATTATGCTTCGGAGCGGATGCGAAATTGCTTGCAGTCGACACACTCGCTCTTATCGCCCACACTGCTCTCAAATCAGGTGCTGTGGCTTCCGACGCATTGGTCTGCCCGATGATCGACGCACGCAGAATGGAGGTTTACGCATCATTCTTCGATGCAAAACTTGGTCAGGTTCGCGAGACATCAGCCGATATCATCGATGAAAATTCATACGCAGAATATCTTGGCAACAAGACAGTGTACTTCTGCGGAAATGGTTCAGATAAATGCAAGGCAGTGTTGACAGGAGCAAACGCCAAATTCGTTGACAATATCATCCCTACCGCTGAGAATATGGTAGAGTTGAGCGAGAAACTATATGCTGAGCAGAAATTCGAAGACGTCGCATATTTCGAGCCTGAGTATGTGAAGGAATTCGTAGCAGTTGTCGCAAAAAATAAGGTTTTAGGATGAAGAAAACCCTGATTATCATCGGAATAGCATTACTCGTCATCATGGCAGCATTGGTTGCCATCGGCTTCTATGTGGTGGACGCCAACCTTGCTATGAAGCATCGTGGACAGGACATCGAGGAGTCGTACAAAGTGATGAAGGAGAGATATCCCGAGATGATCCCGTGGCTTGATTCATTGCAGTCGATGGGAGGGTTGAAAGACTCCACCCTATTCCGTGACGGCGACACCAAAGTCCATTATCACTACGCATACGCACCCAAGCCGACCGGCAAAACTGCGATTCTTTGTCATGGCTACACCGACAACGCAGCACGTATGATGATGATGGCAAGAATCTTCAATCAGGAGTTTGGATACAACGTCATTGTGCCAGATATGCCCCACGCAGGATTGAGCGAAGACAACCACATCAGCATGGGCTACTACGAGAGCCAGATTGTTAAGGATCTTGCAGCGTCGGCACAAAATATCTTCAGCAACGACACAACAAAAGTAGAGATCGCACTCCACGGAATTTCGATGGGAGCCACTACAGCGATGATGGTTGTTGGCGACGATGAAACAAATAAAAAGTTGAATATCAAATGTGTAGTGGAAGACTGCGGATACACATCATGTTGGGATGAATTCGCACAAGAGATCACCAACGCGTACGGCATTCCACCATTCCCGATGCTCCACGTTGCAGACCAAATCTGCAATTTCAAATACGGATGGTGTTTCCACGACGCATCTGCTTTGGAAGCGGTAAAATCCACGTCGATCCCAATCTTCTTCATCCACGGTGATGCAGACACATACGTTCCAACATCAATGGTTCACACACTCTACGATGCCAAAACAAAAGGCGACAAAGAGTTGTGGTTAGCACCTTGTTCGGAGCATGCATGTTCATATTACGACCACAAGGATGAGTATGTGCAGAAGCTGGAGAATTTCCTACGCAAATGCGAAATGCTGGACTAAGTTTACCAATCTTTCAATTGAAGAGATTGAAAAATCATAACTCATAAAGTCTCAACTAAAAAGGCAATAAATAGAATGATAGAAAAAAATTACAATAAAGCAGACTACACAGACGTAGAGTCACCATGCTACGTAGTGAGCGAAAAGCATCTTCGTGCAAATTTGACCCTCATCAAATCAGTGGCAGAGAGTGCAGGAGTGGAGATCATCATGGCGTTCAAAGCCTTCGCATTGTGGAAGGTATTCCCAATCGTGCGTGAGTATATCGGCTGCACAACAGCCAGTTCATTGTCGGAGGCATGCCTTGCCGTCGACGAGATGAAAAACCTTGCCCATACGTATGCGCCCGTCTACACAGACAGAGAGTTTGATGAGATCGCAAAATGCTCGTCGCACATCACATTCAATAGTCTATCTCAGTTTGAGAAATATAAGAATCGCCTTGTAGTCGACGGTAGAAAAATCTCTGCTGGAGTGCGTATCAATCCTGAGTACTCAGCAGTGGAGACTGACCTCTACAACCCTTGTGCACCAGGCAGCCGACTTGGAGTGACACTTGACAATCTTAAGAAAGCCGACCTTACTGGCATCGACGGATTCCACTGCCACACACTATGTGAGAGCACATCGTATGAGCTTGAGAAGACATTGAAAATCATAGAGGATAAGTTTGGAGAATTCCTTCCAAAGCTAAAGTGGCTTAACATGGGAGGCGGCCATCTTATGACACGTGCCGACTACGATACAGACCATCTAATCTCAGTGTTGAAGGCATTCAAGAGCCGTCATCCACATCTACATATCATCCTTGAGCCAGGTAGTGCATTCGCTTGGCAGACAGGTGAACTTGTAGCAGAGGTGCAGGATATCGTGGAGAATCACGGAGTGAAGACAGCCATCTTGGATGTATCGTTTGCATGCCACATGCCAGACTGCCTAGAGATGCCGTACAAACCAGCCATCTTGGGAGAGGTTGAGGATAGAAGCACACCATACGTCTACCGTATGGGAGGCAACAGCTGCCTAAGTGGAGATTTCTATTCAGATTGGACATTCGACCATGAACTAAAGATCGGCGAAAAAATCGTGTTTATGGATATGAACCACTACACTACAGTGAAGACTACAATGTTCAACGGTATCACACACCCGTCGATTGCACTACGCAAAATGAACGGCGAGTTGGAATTGCTAAGAAAATACACTTACGCTGATTACAAGAGTAGAATGGCGTAAAGAGACAATTCATTCTCGTGGATGATCACCGTCTGATCTCCTAATTCGACGCGAGCCTCACCCTTCACCACAATGAAAAGATGATTGTGTGGATGAGTATGCTTTTCTGTCGGGCATCCTCCATTCAAACTCATATAAGCTATAGCACCGTCGACAATTTCTCCCATAGCGCCAAATAGTTTCTTAGCCTCAAAATTGACATGTGCTTAAAAAGCAAGGAGACCGCTGATCACTCAGCAGTCTCTTTTTTATTAGGATTTATTATAAACTAATATTATGAGATATACATTAGTGAATTTCAAAATTTCTTTTGAAAGCAAAGAGGCCACAAATCACTCAGAAGCCTCTTTTAAGGATTTTATTATGGATTAATATTATGAACATATTTTTATAGTTTGAGCCCATTATCTATATCATTGATCAACTTGACATTGCTATCAATAATCATGTTTCTAACATCTCGTTTTATAGGCTCAAACGAATTCTTGCGGATGTGTTTTTTACCAATGCCGAGCAGGACGCTACCAATAGTTCCTTCCCTGAAGGCTGATCCAAATCATACGTAAAAGATTCTATATTATAAAGAATGGCAAGAGGAGCAGCAACATCATCCGTCAACAACTCAGCAGACGTGATGCTGGTGTCACGAGCCATGTTTGCGGCCATCTCCTTCAAATCCTCCACCATATAATCATTTATACTTGTCATTATCTCTCTTTCTAATGGAAGTGTCGTCGACAAATCAACCTTATTTGCAAACTGAACACGATTCTTTTTAGTAACCGATTCAAAATAAGATTTCTGAAATTCATCCAACTGTTGAGTGTATACATTTATGTAAGTCTGTTCAAGACCAATATATTTCTCCGTCAACATCACCTCATTCCATTTCTCCTTAACTCTATCAATCTTACCAGGATCATATTTTTTATCCTTAAAATTCACGCCAATTGCATGATCTACAACTGCCTGCACATCTGAATTTATCATTGAATCTACACTTTGCTCTATACATGGAAGGCATTCCCTTTCAAAATTCTGATAAAAAGAGTTGTTGAACGCAGATAAATCTGTTTTTACCTTGTTCATATATGAAGATTTGGCAGATAAATACATTTCCTGAAATTTAGCTGACGCCGGTGTATGTATGATATATTTGTTATACACCTTTTTAAGAGTCAGAATATTCTCATTAGAAAGACCAGGTATAATCCTTTCTGTATATAAGTCGGTCAAATAAGGAATCTTATTATAGTCTAATGCATATAGTTTAGCACCTTCTTCTGCAGATAAGAAACGGAGTTTTTCAAACATTCTCTCCTTTTCTTCCTCAATAGTTTTATCCTGACGATGCATCAACGCATTAGCTGTAAAGACTCCTGTCAGTAGAGCCACAGCAATTATCGTTACTGTTTTCATAATTTTTAGTTTTTAGTCCAAGAAATGCAACCCTCCGACTCCATAGTAATAGCATCGTATGCATAATCTAATTATACTATCTTATTAACTTGAAAAAGTTGGAAAAGTTGGTTATAAACTTTTTTGAGAATTCCTCTACTATCTCCTAGTAGAGTCTAAATTAAATCCTTTTATATCTACAGTTCTCAAACGATTGTCTCCTCAAATCGTTTGTGTCAAAACTATACATCAAAATCAAAGAAAACAAATTATTTATAAAAAAAATGGCTGTATCATATTCTTAAACATATAAATTATAGTTGGCTTAGAATTGAGAGGTTGGACATAAGATAAAAGACAGACAATCAATAATATAAGCAAAGAGGCCACTGATCACTCAGGAGCCTCTTTTTAGGATTTTATTTTGGATTAATATTATGATCTAGTTATAGTGTTCAAACAATTCATATGAATCTAGAGTATGATTCTGGGAATACAATCTACAAAGAATCTTGTGATCCTCATCATTATATTCTAATTCATGTATTTGAATTGATTTATATTGTTATTAGCTTTTAGGCTTAGAATACTCAAATTTATTAATTAAATATAACAGCAGTTTATTACCATAAACTGTTTTTTTGTTAATTATATATCATTACATTTTAACGGGAGGCAATTACTGCATATTACTTTCACCCGTAGTTAATATCCTTTTTGCTATATTTTTGTAGTACGATCGTTTTCCCTGATCGTCTGTGACAAAACTAATTCACGAATTTTAGATATGCAAGCGTTTTATGCAAAAAAAATGCTCTTTTATATTCTCAAACATAAAGCGAACTCAGTAATTGTTTTAAGCAACATATTATAGTCTATTTTGATTGAGCAACATCTATATAATCACATTATAAATTTCAATTTAATGAATCAAAATTAGGAAATATTTATTCATGAAGTAAGGTACGACAGTGACGATAGCACTATATTATATGAAAAATATAACACTTATAAAGATGACAAATTGGTGAAGCTAAAAGAGAAAAAGATGGAAACTACATCTATTATGAAGAGACAACCGAAGAAAAAGACACCGACGAAATCATAAATAGGTAGCAATAAAAAAGGCAGCCGACAAAACCGACTGCCTTTTATCTTTAATGTAGACGACGGGAAATCTCACGTCGAAACATATTATTTATCAACGTAAACCTTCTTGTTGCCGATGATATAGAATCCTTTCTTAAGGTCTATCAATGCCTCAGATAGTTTCACATTATTCTTCAATACAATTCCGTCGACAGTATATACATTTACAACTGCGTTTACATCAGTATCTATACTATTCACATTTGTAGGAATTGAATCGCAATTATTACCATAAACAGAGAATCCAATAATGGCAGGTGCAGCACCCTCAGCATCAGCTACAAGCTTAAACTCTTTTCTTCCGACATAATCAACATCAATATTCAAATCATATGCGTCAATATCAGAACCCAACTTCTGCCATCCTGATTCCTCTTTTGCATACCATGTATAAACAGTTCCCATAGGGAATCCAGCTGCATGAGCAGTTGTCGTTTCTCCCTTACAAACAACGTCATAACCAATCAAAACATCGCTCAATTCAAAATCCATATAGTCTATTGAGAAGGTTGAGCAAGGGAATTGAGCCACTTCTATAGTCACATTTTCGCTTCTCAATCCATTAGCCTTATCTGGTACCATTCCATAATATTCCACATCAAAACGCAAACGATGATATACAGTGTCTGTTTTAGGGAAATCCTTGCCTTTTAACAAACTGCTTAGATAAACAACACAATCGCCTTGAAGAGATCCTCTTGTAACACCTAAAAACTCACCAGTAACTTCATCATAAGCCGAGACTATCATACTAGGCTCTTTTTGCAAACCGCTTACTGTTCGGATAACAATCTTAGCATTTTTGTCAAACATACAAGTAGGCTCCAAATATGCACTCATAGCAAAGCGATACCCCTTACCAGCATAACGATCAAAAGGAATCTCAAATTTAGCAATACGAGCATTTGGATTAACGACATTCATAAAGTAGTTCTCATTCTCATCCGATGTGATAGTGTAATCACAATCTCCTTTTGAGAATATGATGTCATTCTCCACAAATTTATTCTCAACATCTTTATCCAAATCACCTGTATTAGATCCAGTTGGATTAAAGTCTGTGCCATGATCAAAAAGCTTAGTCTTTATAATCGAGTCGTCATTACAGCCACAATTCATTCCATATATATTAAACTCAAGCTCTCTTTTTCCAACAAAAGCCAATTCGTTACTTACCACAACCTTGTAACGGGCAGCACCTGCTTTCTCCACAAGAATTTCAACAGTTCCATATCCATCTCCCTCTCCACTAACATCCTCTAATTTCACCCAATCGTTGCCATCCTTCTTATACCATTCATAACTTGAATTCTGTTGAAATCCTGCAGCATGAGCAGTGACATATTCTCCTTTGCATGCAGTCGTAGAAGATATACAGTGAGCTTCATACTCTGCTGCAATACACTCAACAGCTGCCTTAGTGCATTCAAATTGTGATAACACAGGTGATAATTTGAAAGACTCTAGAGAACCAGCCTCTTCTGGGAACTTTCCAGAAATTTCAACATCCAAACGAATTATGTCTCCTAATGCAACACTATCTAAATTAAACAATTTAGATAATTCAACAGAAGATCCGCCATCACTTAAAGAAGCGGCTTTGGATACGACACCATCAATAGCTTTATCCTCACCTACCAACAAATTGTCATTTGAATCGTATGCCTTTATTCCAAGGATATCATATTCTGAAGACGGGAATTCTGTTCTGACTCCAATAGAAGCATTTACCCATGCTTGTGCAACTGATTTAGCACAATCTTCAGGTGCTTGGATATAGACTCGCATTTTATAACGATACGCTTTCCCCTTCATCTCCTCAACAGGAAGATATCCTAAAGTATAAATAATGCCATTTGGATTTTCAAGGAACAAACAATCAGATTCCTCTAAAACAGCATTGCCAAAAATTACAGGCTTTCCAAAAAATCCCCTTAAATCTGAACCGAACTGAGAATACATACCCTTATTCACTTCAAAAGAGATGCCATATTCTTCAAAATAATCAGTTATGTAATTTGAATTTTTATCTGTACCTGCTAAATAATCGTTCCTATAAGCCCACATTTTACACTCTGGCAAATCATCTTCTGAAGATTGTGCAGAAGCATTTGTTTGCACTCCAGCCATCATGGCCAAAGCCAATAAATAATTTTTCGCATTTAGCCATTTCTTAAAAACAGGCTCTTGATGCATTTGTAAATTTTTTCCCATACTAATTTGTTTATACGTTTAAAAAAGTGTTCATTATAAAAACGCTACGTCTTTAACTAAACAATGCAAAATTAGAAAAGATTTCCGTATAAATATAAAATCTGAAGTATTTTATTTCAAGAGGCGGGATATATAACCACAATAAAAAAAGGCAGCTGAATAATCAACTGCCTTGTCTAATTTTATTTACGGTGGCTCGCTTGGGGCTCGAACCCAAGACCCCATCCTTAAAAGGGATGTGCTCTACCAGCTGAGCTAGCGAACCATCGGTCTTGAAAACCGAGTGCAAAAGTAATACTTTATTTTGAATTTGCAAATTTTTAAGACATTAAAGTGTATTTCAGCTATCAAAACAGACAAAAAAAATGGATTTATAGGCACTTATATACAAATTGTCCAAACTTGCTTGTTTTTTATACGCTCGCCCTACGGGCTCGCGTTGGAGAGTGGGGTTAGAGCGTTCCGCCCTTAACAATCCTCACCCGAAACTTGAAACCTGAAACTACTTATCGCTCCTGATAATCTTTTCAATCAGATTCGACGGTACTGTTGTACGAGGTATCTTCATTTTAAACCATCGGCTTAACGGGAAGTCAAAGCCGACGCCGTGCATATAGTTGTAGGTAGCGAAACGGAGTCCCTCTCCCATTTTCTCGCTATCGTAGTCAATCTCTTCTTCAAAAGGAATCTCATTGTTGCAGAATGAGTTGCAAGCGCACTTGGCTTTATTCACTCCGAACTCTTTAGGATTCTGTCCACTTGGGCTATGCACCGTCATCGCATAACGATGCCAAAATGCCGACTGCACCAATCCATTGGCAAACAGCTGTCGCACCACCTCAAGTGCATCAATACACTCCTGGAATGTCTCCGTAGGGAAGCCATACATAAGATAGGTGTGGACCATGATTCCCGCGTCGGTCAAATGTTTGCAAGCCAACGTAGTCTGCTCTATTGTCACTCCCTTACGCATCAGTTTGAGCAATCTATCACTCGCCACTTCCAAACCTCCACTTGCTGCGATCATTCCACTTTCAGAAAGCAGTTCACACATCTCAGCAGTATAAGTCTTGTCGAAGCGGATATTTCCCCAGTAGCTGACAGTCATTTTTCTCTTCTTGATCTCCAAAGCTACATCCTTGAGCAGACGTGGGGGCATAGCCTCATCTGTGAAGTGGAAACCACTCTCCCCTGTCTGGTTCATGATGCTTTCCATTCGGTCCACCACCAGTTCCGCACTTGGAGCATCATAGCGACGGATATAATCAAGAGTGACGTCGCAGAAAGCACACTTAGCCCAATAGCAACCGTGGGCCATCACAAGTTTATTCCACCTTCCACTCTGCCAAAGCGTATGCATAGGGTTGCTGCCCTCAGTAGTGGAGATATAAAAATCAAGTTTGAGGCCGCTGAAATCAGGGATTCCCGTGTCGGCAAACCTTACATTCTCGTCGTCGTTGCCACTATAAACAATCTTCTTATTGGAATCAAGATAGTAAGTTCGGACCAGTTTATCTGCCTCTGTTTTGCCCTCAAGATATTCGCAAAGACGCTTCAATGGCAACTCTCCGTCATCAAGCGACATATAGTCGACGTAATTGAAAAACCTCACGTCGGAGATTTGACGAAGCTCCGTATTCGGATAGCCTCCACCTGCAGTCACTGCTATCTCTGGATAATTCTTCTTGATGAATTGAGCACAACGTAGCGCGGCATATAGGCATCCTGGGAAAGGAATTGAGAAACCAATCAATTGAGGCTGACACGCTTTGATCTTCTCGTCGAGCAGTTCAAGCATCCACTCATCTGTAATAGACAACGGTGCTTGAAGCGACTTCTCCACCTTGTCAAACTTCGGAGCGTAACTGCCAAGATGTTCAGCGTAGCGCACAAGGTCGAAGTGGGGAGAAACCGTCTCACGGACATAATCAGCGACGTCTTCAATATATTTAGTGGCAAGATAGCGAGCCTCATCACTCTTTCCTGCCATACCGAATGCCATCTCCGTGTCGATAAGGTTCTCAAAACGAGGACCTTCAGGCAACAACGTATGGCTAGAGATACGTCCAGCGATAGTCTGATTCTTACCACGAAGAAACTGCATCACCGTCTCCACGCAATTAATATAATCCTCACGTCCATCGTAGATGAACTGCATCGCTTCGTTCTTTGCCTTTCTCTCGCTGGATTTGAAAATCGCAGTGAGACCTTTACGACTGTAGATACGGTCGACAAGCTCGATACCGAGATCCATCTGCTCCACCTCATGCCCAAGGGTATTAAGGAAACCCTTCAGCACCATAGTGGCAGGATACGGAGTATTGAGCTGAGTAAGCGGTGGTGTGATGAGGAGAATTTTCATTGCTTTTATTATTAAAAAAAGAGACGCGAAAATAGATTCGCGTCCCTATATATCAAAATGATATTTTACAAATTTAATACCAAGTATTAAACAAGGTAGTTCTCGCTAATAGACTCGTTGTCTAGCACGCGGCGGATTGTGTCGGCGAACAATGGAGCAACGCTCAACGCCTTAGCCTTCTTGCAAGACTTGTGGAATGGAATAGAGTTAGTGAAGATGATCTCCTCCAAGCTTGACTCCATAACACGAGTAGAAGCAGGATCACTCATGACTGGGTGAGAAACGATCGCGCGAACGCTCTTAGCACCACCGTTAGTCATAAGGTCAGCAGCCTTAGTAAGAGTACCAGCTGTATCAACCATATCGTCAAGGATGATAACGTTTCTACCCTTAACATCACCGATGATAGTCATCTCGCTAACAACGTTAGCCTTCTCACGGCTCTTGTGGCAAAGTACCATAGGAACACCAAGATACTTAGCGTAAGAGTTAGCTCTCTTAGAACCACCGACGTCAGGAGAAGCGATAGTCAAATCCTCGATCTTCATGCTCTGGATGTAAGGCAAGAAGATAGAAGAAGCGTATAGATGGTCAACTGGAATATCGAAGAAACCTTGGATCTGATCTGCGTGAAGGTCCATAGTGATAAGACGGTCGATACCAGCAGTTGCAAGCATATCAGCAACAAGCTTAGCACCGATAGCAACTCTTGGCTTATCCTTTCTGTCCTGACGAGCCCAACCGAAGTAAGGGATTACAGCAACGATCTTATAAGCAGAAGCACGCTTAGCTGCGTCTACCATAAGAAGAAGCTCCATCAAATTGTCAGCGTTAGGGAATGTAGACTGAACGATAAATACATAGTTACCACGAATACTCTCTTCGTAGCTTACGCCAAATTCACCGTCAGCAAAGTGCTGTACATTGCACTTACCAAGCGGACAACCCAATTGTGCGCAGATTTCCTCAGCCAAATACTTGCTATTTGTACCAGAGAAAACTTTAAAAGGTCTATTCTCCATTGTTGTTTTTTAGTTTGTTTTTGTTGTTGCGACAAAATTACTGCTTTTTTGTATTGGATGTTCTTTTTTTCGTCACTTTTTGCGAAAATTTGTGTTTTTCAGCATAAGAACTTATCAACAATGAGAAATACGGAATTGTGAATAAATTGGAGATATTTCCTACATCCTTCTTATAGCATGTACCATATACAAAGGATAATTTTCCATCCAGTCCTGATCTATATAGGGTTTCATTGAAAAACGCAATCCTTTAAGATGAAGATCAGGATGTTGATCTACCACATATGTTCTTAACGACTTAGACTTAACATTCTCCTCTGCCTTAACTTCTACCGGCACAACCCTATTGGATGTCTGGACTACAAAGTCAATCTCTACCTTGGAATCATTTGACGAATGATAATATATAGGCATACCATAAGGTACCATTTGGGAGAAAACAAACAATTCCGTATATGCTCCTTTGAATTCCTTGAAACATGAATCACCAGATATAATATCCACAATCGAGCTGTCTGTCATAGCATGCATAAGTCCAACATCCAACATAAACAACTTAAACACTGATGGTTCCTCATAGAATTTCAATGGCTTCTGCAATGTCGTCACACGATTAACTTTATATGCCAATCCGGCATCCACAAGCCATTCTATTGCCATTTCAAATTCTGAAGCCCTTCCTCCCTTCTTCAATTGAGAATATGCGAACTTTTTATTCTCTTTAGCAAGCTGGCCTGGTATGCTCTCCCATACTTTGTTTATTCGAGGCACTTCTGACGACGGAGCATGCTTTGAAAAATCATGTTGATAATCCGATAGTATCTGCTTTTGTATTTTTCTAACCTCATTCGGTCCTTCTTCAATAAATGACTTTACTGCAGCCGGCATACCACCAACAAAATAATATTTTCTCAACAAATCTACACAAGTGTCATGAAGTCCTGCAATATTCCTTTCTGTTTCTGAATTCATGACATTGAACAATATTTCATTCCCCGTCGCCAACAGAAATTCATCAAAAGAAAAAGGATATAAATTAAGAGTTTCTACTTTACCAACAGGAAATGAAGAACCAGAATGCAAAGACAAGCCCAGTAATGAACCAGCAACAACAATATGGTATTCAGGTGCATCTTCACAAAAATATTTCAATGAATTAAGAGCCCGATTACACTCTTGTATCTCATCCAAAATAATAAGAGTAGTTTCTGGTTTGATATCTATCTTTGAGTAAGCAGACAATTCCAAAATAATACGTCGGACATCAAAATCACCATTAAAAATTGCGGCAACCTTATCGTTAGAATCACATGATATATAGGCAACCTTTTTATACTCGTTTTTGCCGAATTCTTTCAACAAATAAGTTTTGCCAACTTGCCTGGCTCCATTCAATATTAGAGGTTTTCTATTTTTTGACAGTTTCCATTTTAGTAAATCATTGTATAGTAGTCTTTTCATAGTATATATAATTATATTTTCAAAAGCGAAATTACACTTTTTATACCGAATATCATCAAATATGCTACACTTTTTATGCCGAATATTCACCAATTTACCACACTTTTTATGCCGAATAACTATATAATCAGGTTGTCATAGTGTTCAATTTATCATTTCTAAAGAAATTTCACTATTTTTGCATGAAATCTGTAAAGACGCGATGATTCTCGTCACTACAACACTGACAAACATGAAAAAGATATATTCTCTACTAATCTGCTTGACACTTACGGCAAATGTCGTGGCTCAAAGCAAAATGTACGTTCTTAAGAAGGATGGCACTACTGTGACTTTCGATGTCAACGATATTGAAGAGATCAATTTTGTTGATTCCAATACGAAGTCTTTCGTGGTGAATGGAGTGTCGTTCAATATGATAAAGGTCGACGCGGGAACATTTACAATGGGTATGATCGAGGGCGACAAACTTGGAGCAAGTCATCAGGAGACTCCTCATGAAGTGACGTTGACAAAAGATTTCTATCTTGCAGAGACGGAATGTACACAAGCTTTGTGGACAGCTGTGATGGGAACAAATCCAAGCAGATTCAAAGGAGATAATAAGCCAGTGGACAAGATTGAATGGGACGACGCTAAGGCTTTCATCGAGAAGTTGAATGAAATAACAGGCGAACAGTTCCGTCTACCTACAGAAGCAGAATGGGAATATGCGGCTAAGGGAGGCAATAAATCCAAAGGTTATCTCTACGCTGGAAGCGATTCTCTTGGCGAAGTGGCATGGCATGCTGGCAACGCAGTGTTTGAGAATAATCAACCGGGGCATGGCACACATCCCGTCGGAATGAAAAAGCCAAATGAATTGGGGCTTTATGATATGACAGGAAACGTGTGGGAATGGTGTGAAGACCAGTTTGCATTCTACACTGATGAACCACAAACCGACCCTTTGATTATAGATGATAGATGTCCTAGTGTGTTCAAAGGCGGTGGTTGGGATTTCTTGGACGACTACTGCAGATCATCATACCACTATCTGCCAGCAAACAGATATTACGATGTTGGATTCCGTCTTTGTCTGACAGTGGATTAACGAAGACGAAGACGAAAACGAAAACGAAGACGAAAACATGAATAGTTTATTAGAGACGACGATATACGGCAACACTTTTGGCCAATGGGCAGTTGCTATTCTATATTTGGCAGGAGCATTTGTGCTTGCCAAGGGCATGTATTGGTTCATCAGAAAATTTGTAAAACGTATAGCGAAGAATACGAAGACTAAACTTGATGATATCCTCGTCGACATGTTTGAAGAACCTTTCATATTCGCCATCGCACTGTTTGGAAGTTACCTTGCGGTCAACAAACTGACTCTTTCCGAATTCATCAACGGATGGGTTTCCAAAATATACACGTTCCTTGTCATAATCAACGTCACTTGGTTTATAGCTCGAACTATAATCTCACTTATGGACAATTACCTTCGTCCGAAGATGCAGAACTCCAAGGAAATGGACCGACAGGTGTTCCCTATCCTACGCAAATCAGTAGCGACATTCATCTGGGGAGTAGGTGTCGTGATGGCTCTCAACAATGCTGGCTACGACATCACTGCAATGATCGCCGGACTTGGAATCGGTGGTTTGGCACTTGCCATGGCTGCACAGGATTCCGTCTCCAATTTCTTCGGAGGATTCACTATCTTCACTGATCATCCCTTCAAAGCAGGCGACAGAATTTCCATCAACGGTCATGCCGGCACAGTTTGTGAAATCGGTATGCGATCATTCCGTTTGAAGACTTATGACAAGACTGAGATTGTGATTCCAAACTCACAGGTGACAAACAGCATCATCGAGAATATATCAAGAGCTCCGGCTAAAAAGATCATCCTTGAATTAGGTTTGACTTACGACACTCCACCAGAGAAAATGGAAGAGGCCAAGAAAATCTTAAAGGAGATCGCAATAGCAAATCAGTACGTGATGACTCCGGAGACCTACTTCCTAACATTCGGAGATTTCTCACTCGGCATCCGTTTCATCTACTACATCAAGCACAAAGTAGACAATATAGAAGTGGACAAACTTCAGGTTCAGGACGACATGAATATGGAAATTCTACGCAGATTCAATGCTGCAGGTTTGAATTTTGCATTCCCGTCGCAAACGATTTATATGAGTAAATAAAAGCTTAGAGCTGAGAGATTAAAGCTGAAAGCAAAAAGATAGGAATAAGAAAAGAGCTTAGGGAATAAAATTCTCTAAGCTCTTTTCTCTAAGCTCTAAGCTTTAAGCTCTAAGCTCTACTTACGAATTTAATCTGATGAAATCCTCCAATGCTTTCTTAGCCTTTCCGCTCTCTACACTCTCC
>JAZUGF010000072.1:0-20783 GCA_045641065.1 Paludibacteraceae bacterium
TTTGCGAACACGGATCGCACGGATTGAACGGATTTTTCGCTGTCGCGAATGGGATAAACACGAATTGTCATTAATTATCCACGAATTGATTCATGAATTCATTTCAATGGGAACGTAAAATTTGAATGCGATAAACCAATGTCGTGATATCTCCCAGCGTATGGTGCAACCCAACGACTTCTGCCCCACGGTAGACAATCGTCTTCGGCGAATGTCAACCATGGGCTGGTTTGATAACCGTTTTCACGGTTATGATGTGGCTATTTCGTTTCCATGAAAGGGATAAGCATATCAGCCCAGGGCAAAGCACAGCGACACCCTGGGTCTGCGATGCCCCGTGCCATTATACGCCCTGAAGGGGCAATAACAATTGGATCGTAAAATTATAATGGAGATCATATAATAGTTGCCAAAAATGAGGATTGTTAAGGGCGGAACGCCCTAACTCCCCCTCTCTGCGAGTTCGTAAGAACGAGCTCTCAAAAATAATTGATGTTATTTATATTTCCTCAAAAAAAGTCTTTCTCTGAGGACTCTGAGTCTCTGTGTTTTTTATGAAACTGGTACGCTGCACCAGGTAGAGCTATGTCCTGACAATTATGAATTTTGCATTATGAATTGAGAATTAAAAATAATCTCTTTCCCTACCTTAAATAGATTTTTCATCGCTGTTTCAAAGATATCTGCTCCTTCCTCGTTGTCTTCCTCAAGCATGTTGTCTTCAAAACAGTTGTTGCTCCATAGTTTTTCTGGTGTTGCTCCGTTCATATAACAATCAAGGTTGACTGAAACTCGGATGGCAATTAATCTTTCTGCTAAACCGAATCTGTCTAATATTCTGGCTACTGCGATATCTTCCATATCTGATACTAGATACTCATCTGGGCAATCGTAATAATCATTGATTATTTTGGCGATTTTATGCCCGTCTTCGCCTTTCCAGTAGTTGTCTGAGGTGATGAACGTTCCTTTTTGAATACGAGGGTAGACGCGTGTTTTTGCGTCTACATTTTGCTTCATAAACGCTATTGTCTTCTCTGTTGTATCGAGCTTAATATCTTTTATCTGCTCATAGACGGAATTGATTCTATTCTGATCTGGTTTAACGCATCCGTATTCACACAGTCCGCTGTCAGGAAACCATGTTAATTTCCCATCAGAACCAATAACCTGATGCCCCAAATCGTAGTCAGCAAACGCACTCGCTAACACCACATCTCCCATTGTGGTGCATTCGTAGTTGGTGCCTGCACATCCTACAGATAATGTCAGCATGTCACTACAATCAAATCTAGGATCCGTGAGAATAGCCATCAGAGTGGCTGTTGTATTCACTTTGCCAGCATGTGTTAGTGTAAGTGCAATTCCGTCTTTTATATATAACTTTTCGCCTGGAAATAGTCCTGTTAACGTGTATTCTTCGCCTCCTTCTACATATTCTTTATAGAATAGCTCGCCTTCTCCGCAAATGCCGTTGCCGAGTGGACCGATGTCGAATTTGGGTAGAATAAGTAATTTGATCTTCATAATATAAAATTAAATCCGCTTATCCTTAGGACTCGCGGATTGAGGGTGCTGTATCTTTATGCGTCGTGGAATGCTTTACCGTTGACGTCTTGTCTTTCTAGCATCTTGTATTCGCAGCAGAATTCATTCTTTAATCTGCCGATGTATCTTTTAGCTTCCCACTTAGCCATTGGAAGGTCGTGAAGAAGATAGTTACCGCAAGCATCAGGAGTTGTGCCTGGCACCACGTCGTTGAAGTCGACAACAAACTGCATTGCGTCAATCATAAGCTGACGGATAACCTGACAATCATATGCTCCTTTCACGATAAGATAATTACCTGTCAAGCATCCCATAGGTCCCCAATAGATGATGTTCTGTTTCCACCCGTCAAGATTGCGCAAATATGTAGCGACAAGATGCTCAATGGTGTGGATAGCAGCAGGTGCGATAGCAGGTTCTTGATTTGGTGCAGTCATACGGATATCATAAGTTGTGAAGACCACGTTATCAGAGAAATCCTGACGAGAAATATATATTCCTGGTCTTAAGCCAGTATGATCTACCTGAAAAGAAGGTATTACTTCCATGTTTTTGAGTTTGTTAATTGTATTATGCTGCAAAGATACACAAAAAAAGGTCGCACCCTTGTGAGGTGCGACCACATTTTTTTTACGGTTTTGTCGTAAATTACTTGATCTCTGCGAAGTACTTGATTGTACGAACCATCTGAGAAGTGTATGAGTTCTCATTGTCGTACCAAGAAACTACCTGAACCTGGTATGTATCATCGCTGATCTTAGATACCATAGTCTGAGTTGCATCGAACAAAGAACCGAACTTCATACCGATGATGTCTGAAGAAACGATTTCGTCCTCTGTGTAACCGAATGACTCGTTAGAAGCAGCCTTCATAGCAGCGTTGATACCCTCCTTAGTAACGTCCTTACCCTTAACAACAGCAACTAGGATAGTAGTTGAACCTGTTGGAGTTGGGATACGCTGTGCAGAACCGATAAGCTTACCGTTCAACTCAGGAATTACAAGACCGATAGCCTTAGCAGCACCTGTTGAGTTAGGAACGATGTTCTGAGCACCAGCACGAGAACGACGAAGGTCACCCTTACGCTGAGGACCGTCAAGAATCATCTGGTCACCTGTGTAAGCGTGGATTGTAGACATGATACCAGACTGAACTGCAGCGTACTTGTTAAGAGCGTCTGCCATTGGAGCAAGACAGTTAGTAGTACAAGAAGCAGCTGAGATAACTGTATCAGAAGCCTTTAGAGTCTTGTGGTTAGTGTTGAATACGATTGTAGGAAGATCGTTACCTGCAGGAGCAGAGATAACTACCTTCTTAGCACCAGCTGTAAGGTGAGCAGATGCCTTATCCTTTGAAGTATAGAAACCAGTACACTCTAGAACTACGTCTACACCGTACTTAGCCCATGGACACTCAGCAGCGTTAGCGCAAGCAGAGATCTTGATCTCCTTACCGTCAACGATGATAGAATCCTCAGTAGCAGATACTGTGTGCTTTCCCTCACCGAACTTGCCAGCGAAACCACCCTGTGCAGTATCGTACTTCAAAAGGTGAGCCAACATCTTTGGAGAAGTCAAATCGTTGATTGCAACTACTTCGTAACCATCTGCCTCAAACATCTGACGGAATGCAAGGCGTCCAATACGGCCAAAACCGTTAATAGCAACTTTTACCATTGTTTATTAAAATTAAAAAAATGTATTTATTCTTGTTTTATTATAAAACTCAACTCAAGCCTTATCTTGAACTGATGTCTCCATCAGGTCTCCGAAAGGATCTCCGTGGCAGCCACATCCTGATTTGCATCCTGATAGTGACGCTATCGCCATCGCTGCCATGAAAAATGCAATAATTACTTTTTTCATCAGTTGGGTTTTTGGATATAATGTCAAAATTAAGCGTTCTGCTCAACCTCTACGTTCTCTACTTCACCGTAACCTGGGCAAGTCTGAGTCTTGCATGACTCAAAAAACAAAGCTACAGCGAATGCAGCCAAAATTAACTTAATAGCTTTCATATAATTAAAATTTATCATTAATAGCTTATCCTTATAATTGCTAACTTGAGAGCAAAGTTACTATTTTTCTAAATATAAAGACAATATTATACAAAAAAAAGCGTCTAAGTTTTCAACATTTTTAAGGATGCTTTGCCAAACTCAAGATTTTTCCAACAAAACATTATATGCCTCTGTGATTGCACGGAATCTGGCGACCGCACTCTCCCTCTCGTCGTCACTACATTTTTCAGGCAAGGTGTCAGGATGGCAACTTTTCACCAACTTGCGGTAGGCATTCTTTATGTCGTCAAGTGTAGCGTCGCTTTTCAATCCAAGCTCTTCGTATGCTTTATTCAAAAGTGTATTTGATGTCTCTGATGATCCTGTTTGAGTCTCTGCTTGTTGCTCTCGTTTACGACATTCATATTTATATTCCAAATTAGTGATATCCCATTCTTGAATTAGAAGATAATGACCTATTCCATGAAGCATTTCCAATTCCGCTCTGTTCACGCCATTGCTCGTGTAGGCCAAAGAAAAGAGTAGGTCAAACAAAGAATGTCTCTCCTCGTATCTCATTTTGCCGTTTTTGAGTAACTGCGTGGTTACGATATGATAATGAGTCTGTTTCTTTTTCTTGGAAGACATTAATGAATCAAATCGATTCTCGACACGCTTTCTAAACTTTTCTTCCCCCATGAAATAGTTGGCCAAAATGTAATCTATCGCCATCCCCTTTTCTTTGCTGTATTCATAATGTTCAGTGCCATCTCTTTTTATTAGTCTGGCGCAGAGATTTAGAATAATATTGGGGTCTGAATCGTTGTTCATGTCGACGTCGTAACTGTCAATCACCTTTGTGCGAAAGATGCTCCTGAAAAATTTGAATATGTTCTTATCATCAAATTTATTGGTGTCGAAACTTATGGTTGTGCCGTTTTTGCTAAATATTTTTATTTTATGATTGGTGACAATTTCAAGTATTTTTTTTGTTTTGACTTCTATTTTTGAAATGTCAGAATATAATATTTTTTTTCTCTTAAAAAAGGGTATCGATTGATAAGATACATTATTCGGGTGCAGAGAAAGCGTACTTTTCATTTTGCCTGTTAACCACTCCAATGCCATAAAAGGTATGACTATTAATACAATGCATATAGCCATATCGATGACAAGTAATGGCATCTGAAGTATGAGATGCAGATTTCTAAACCATTGTTGGTGTTCGATTTGTACTAAATATAAAAGAGGGAAATAAGCTAATACAAAAACAGGTGCTATAAATAATATAGAGATAAGCTTCTTGGTGTATTTTTGAGTTAACGCTCCGTTTGCGTCCAAGTTTTTTCTTTGACTATCAAAAAAATATCGTATGTTTTCCTCTATTGTCATGCTATGAATTATTTTTTTGCAAATATAGCAAAACTAAGGTGGCATTTAAACTCCGGTGGTTATTTTGTACCGACAATTATGCATTACGAATTATTTATAAAGCCAAAAAAGGGTTGCTTCCCAGCAACCCTTTTTGTGAACATTTTAGAAAAAGATTATTAGTTGTAAGCACTTTCTCCGTGCTCATATACGTCAAGTCCTTCCTCTTCAATTCTCTTCTCAACTCTCAATCCGTGGATCTTGTTCAAGCTGAAGAAGATGATGAAGCCCATTGCTGCTGCCCACAATCCGATTGTGACTGCACCTGTCAACTGTACTAGGAACATGTCGATTCCACCGCCGTATAGCAAACCTCCGTCGACTGCGAAGATACCTGTTAGCAATGTTCCTGTGAAACCACATACTCCGTGTACTGAGCTTGCACCTACTGGATCGTCGATCTTAAGCTTGTGCTCGATAAACTCTACAGAGAAGATCATCAATGTGCCACAGATCAATCCGATCAACGCTGCACCTACTGGTGATACTGCGTCACATCCTGCTGTGATTCCGACCAATCCTGCCAATACACCGTTGAGTGTGAATGACAATGATGGTTTCTTATACTTGATCCATGTGATGAACAATGTTGCAAGACCTCCGATTGCTGCTGCAATGTTAGTGTTTACGAATACCAATGTAGAAGCTGTTGCATCCTCAACTGATGCGATTGCCAACTGTGAACATGGGTTGAATCCGAACCATCCCATCCATAGGATAAATACTCCAAGTGCTGCGATTGTCAAGTTGTGACCTGGAATGGCACGTGCCTTACCGTCTTTACCGAACTTGCCTACACGTGGACCAAGGATCCATGCTCCTACCAATGCCATCCAACCTCCGACTGAGTGTACGATTGTACTACCTGCGAAATCGTGGAATCCTCCGTCGTATGAACCGATTGAAAGTTCAGACAACCAGCCTCCACCCCATGTCCAGTGACCACTGATAGGGTAGACTACAACTGAGATCAATACTGAGTAGATCATGTACATGTAGAACTTAGTACGCTCTGCCATTGCACCTGATACGATTGTTGCTGCTGTAGCGCAGAACACTGTTTGGAAGATCAAGAATGCGTAGTTTGGAATTCCCATCTCGCTCATACAGTCTTTGAAGTCGATATCGAAGAAGTTTGGCGCTCCTGCGAATCCGCCAGCTCCGAACATGATTCCGTAACCTAAAGCCCAGAACAAGAATGTTCCTGCCATGAAGTCGAAGAAGTTCTTCATCAAGATGTTGGCTGTATTCTTGCTTCTTGTCAAACCTGCTTCAACAAGTGAAAAACCTGGCTGCATGAAGAATACCAACATGGCTCCTAATGCCACCCAAAGTGTATTCAATCCAACTACCACTGGATCAAGTGGAGCAGACTCTTCTGCTGGTGCTGCTGCAACCTCTGCCACTTCAGCAACTGCTGCACTTGCAACCTCTACTGCTGCTGAATCTTGCGCTGCTGCCGGCATTGTAAAGACTCCGGCTAGGAATATAAGGAGTGCGACGAGGGATTTCAATCCTCTCGTGCTGTATAATTTGCTTTTCATTTTCGTTTCGTTTTAATATGTGACTATTGATTGATAGACGGGATCCGTACCGTCAAAATCAATTATTTTGTAAGATGGCAGATGGATAATGCTTAATTTTCTTTCTCTGCGTTGTAAAGCGCGATGTCGCCTCTTTCTCCAGTACGGATTCGGATTGAGTCCTCCACTGGAATGATAAAAATACGACCATCTCCGATCTCTCCTGTCTGAGCTGCCTTCAACACAGCCTCTACAGTCTTCTCTACGTTCTTGTCTCTTACAATCACCGAAACCAATATACGCTCGATGCAGCTTGTATCGTAAACTACACCACGGTAGATACGTCCCTGACGGCTCTTTCCGATACCGCGTACTTCGTAGTATGAGAACCATTCGATTCCAGCGTCAAGCAAAGCGTCGCGAACCTCGTCGAACTTTGTCTTTCTGATAATTGCTTCAATCTTTTTCATGTTATATTCTCGTTTTATGTTCTTAATTCAGTTTTGAAGGCGTGACACATTGCGTCATTTTGATTATGGCAAGACACAATGTGTCACGTCGCTTCAATATATTTTGGCTTAATTAGAAAGATAGTCCAACTACAAGGTGTGCTCTTTCCTCTCTTGGGTTTAGAATCATTTGAGCAAACACAGGCAATTTGAACTTATCTGTGATCTCGATGTCCTTGCTTGCCTTGACTCCGATGTTGATGATTCCGAATTTGTCGACTCCGTAGAATGCAGATTCGTTGAAACAAGCACCAAGAGCGAAATCCCAGTTTACATACTTGCTCTCAACTGGATAACCAAGTTCTACATATGTTGAGAATTCTTCTTTCTCTTCTCCGTCTTTGATTTTCTTGTCGTTCAAGAAGTTGATGTTTGCTGAGATTGTCATCGCGAATTTGTCGCAGCACTCAGCGAAATCCCAACCAAGGTTTGCCTCAAGTACGTGTGAGTGATCAGCGAAGTAGCTATGATCGCTCCAAGATGGAGTACAGAAGTAATCTGTGATTCCGAATGAGAACGCTTTAGCTTGGAATGATGCGTAGAAATCCAATTCTCTTGTCTCCTCAGACTGGAATGAAGTTGATCCCCATGAGCCAAGAGTGAAGTTGCCTGCTGTCATCTCAATACATGGCTGTACGGCAAAACTACTCTGGTACATACCTCTCCACACGTATGAGCTCACTACATCAGCATTGACGCTGAACTCAACTTTCTTTGCTTCTTTCACCTCTGCTGTTTCCTCTGCGAAACAAATGCTTGATGCCATTGTACTCATCAAAGCTGCAGTCATAATCTTCAACACTTTCATACTCTTCTCGTTTTATGTGTTAATATCAGTTCGTTCGTTTTTGTAATCTAAAGGAGTAAAAATTTCAGTTCGTTTATATGCGTTGTATGTCGTTTTATAATCAGTTTCCCTTTCGATTACATTGCAAAGGTATGGCGAATTTCAACTCTGGAATATAAAAACACTCATTTTGTATGCTGTTTTTTAAGGTAAATTGCATTTTGTAAGGATCGGAATGTTCAAAACTTACATTTTGTAAGGAATTTGAACTGCTATGCTTATAAAATGAAACTATGATGTTATTGAACATGTAATGATACTTTTGGATGGTATAATGTAAATTTTGGTTCCATTTGTAATGATATTTAAAAGAAAAACGTGCAAAGTGTATTAAAAATTACGAATTTTATGACTTTTTGAAATTGTAGATAATAGGCGGAGTCCACACATCTTTATAATAGACATCTGCATTCATCCATGAAATATGTTATGAAGAATGATTGTTTGGATAACACGTAATATAGATATAGAAGTATTCTCTTGCCATCCTAGATTTCTAAGGAAGGTGCGTTTGGGGATGTTTATACGATTGCCCTAATTTTATAGACGAATCTATATATAATGTATACGAAATAGGGTGGATTTGCGATAAAAATATGCATCATGCAATTGTTTTTATTTTGAAAGTGCTATCTTTGCATCGTTACAATCTAGACACTATTATATTTTGAATACCGTGATGAAATACCAGACTGTGGATGCAAAAAAAATAATTTGTTTAATCCTCGTTACTCTTAGCTCTATAGCTGTTTATGGAGGTTGTCCATTCGCAAAATATACGGATGTTGTCACTGCATGTACTGGTGCCAACGATTTGGGTATTGTTTATCCTGCTGGGACAAGTGGTAAGGAGGTTGAGTCTTTTCCGTTGCGTCCTAAGCAGCAAGGGAAGGGATATACTCATGGAATCGGTTGTATGGATGAATCTCCGTCTCCTGCTTGGTATGCGATTAAAATTGACGAACCTGGTGATCTTCTTATGACTATTTCCCATTCAGCCGTTGGCGCTGATATTGACTTTGTTTGCTGGGGTCCATTGTCGGGTGATTCAAAGCAAGCAATGCTTGAGAATATATGCAGACAATCAGATACATATTTTGCCGATTGTGAAGTTCTAAACGAAACCAATGTTTGTCGACAGACGCAATTGGATCAGTGTGAGTCAAAATTTGCAGTGGGTCCAAACGCTTCCAAAATCGAACAGATGGAGAGTAGAGTGAAAATATCAGACTGTAAGATGGAGGTGGAACGTAGAGTGAAGACTGATCCTTCTTATGAATGCTTTTATGGCAATCAAGATGCTTTCCCTATTGGTTATATGGCCGACTGTAGTTTCTCTAGTAATGAATCAGAGAATTGTTACATACCCAACGCTAAACGTGGAGATTGGTATCTTATTCTTGTGACTAATTTCTACGGTATTCCAGGAGATATCAAATTCACGCAAATTGAAGGCTCTGCCACAACCGACTGTAATGTTATTGTTGATGCTGGAAGCAACTCTCCTGTATGCGAAGGTACTCCTATTAATCTTTTTGTAAATAACGTGCCTGCTTATGCCTCTTGCAAGTGGACTGGTCCTAATGGTTTTGAATCTAGTGAGATTTCACCAACGATTCCAAGTGCTAATATGTCGAATGCTGGTACGTATTATGTTCAAATAGTCACTCATGATGGACTAAAGTCTGATGAGGTTCCTGTAAAAGTAGATCTTGTACCAAACGCTACTGTCGACACGATTGTAAGAGTGGTGGAAGGAGATGAAATTGATTTTTATGGAACAAAGTTGTCTAAGGAGGGAAATTATAAAGTCAATGTTAGCAATGGACAGTGTGATAAGATATTTAATGTGACTGTTGTTGAAATGCCTTTGTTACCAGCATTCATTGAATATAATAGTCCGATATGTTACGGAGATTCTTTGGTACTTTCTATAGGAGATGCTCCAACAACTGGTGTCACTGGATATGAGTGGCGTGGCCCGAATGGGTTCCGTTCAATCTCAGAAAGCCCGATTTTGACTAAAATGAATGAGAACAAGGCTGGCAGCTATTCATTGAGAATCAAGAAAGATGGTTTGTCGTATCCTGTCGCTCCTGTAAATGTGGAGGTAATGCCAAGAATCAAAAATAAAATCACTCAACGAATCCCTTATGGTGAGTCTTTCGAATTTGATGGAGAGACAATTAGCAAACGTGGAATCTATACTGCAAATCTCAAATCAGAAGCAGGGTGTGACAGTGTCGTGGAGTTGTATTTGATCCCAGAACTACCGGATTTGGTCCCAGATGTACTTTTCACACCTAATGGAGATGGAGAGAATGACCTTTGGCTGATTAAGAATATAGACCTTAGTCCAGAGGCTGTTGTAAGAGTCTTTGATAGATTCGGCAAAAAGGTCTACGAGGGTACAAACTATTCTATGGATAATGCATGGGACGGAAGAGATATCAATGGAAATGTCCTACCATCTACTGATTATTGGTATTCAATCGATGTCCAGTCTGCCGACAAGGTGTATTATGGTCATGTGACTTTGTTGAGATAAATACGTTATTGTTGACTTTGGGCATGACGCTAAGGTTGACTTGAAACCAATACTTTGTTATCGTTAACGTCATCGTTATCGTATAATATTATTATCTTTGTCGTCTGTAATCCAAGCGTAAAAGATATATATGATTTTAATTACAAACGACGACGGTATTTCTGCAAACGGAATTAAGGCTCTCACTGAGGTGGCTCGTGAGTTCGACCAGGTGATTGTGTTTGCTCCGGATGGTCCACGTTCGGGTATGAGCAATGCTATAACTTGCAACAAACCGTTGAAATTTGAGTTAGTTGGTCAGTTGAGCAATGTCACTCTATACACTTGCACAGGTACTCCTACCGATTGTGTGAAGCTTGCTGTCCAGACTGTCTTCAAGAATGCTGAGCGTCCGCTTGTGTTGTCGGGAATCAACCATGGCAACAACGCTTCTGTAAATATCATCTATTCTGGCACAATGGGTGCGGCTCTTGAAGCCAACATCATTGGAATCCCTTCCATAGGTTTCTCTATCAATGACAATGATGTTAATGCCGACCTTGAACCTGCCAAAGATATCGCGAGATTTATTCTTCAGAAATATTACGACGGTGAATACGACAGCTACTATGCTGATACGTTCTCCGACGTTCCCGTATGCTTGAATGTGAATATTCCTGCTGGCGACGTGAATGGTGTGATGCTATGCAACCAGGCAAGAGGAAAGTGGAGCGAGGATTTTGAGCTACGTAAGAATGCCAACGGTGAGGATGAATACTGGCTACTTGGCGAATTCCACAATCTTGATAAAGATCGTACTGACACCGATCTATATGCGTTGGAAAACCACTACGCTGCAGTCGTTCCCGTCACTACAGATATGACTTTGAGATTTTGTCCTGAAAGAAAAAAATAATATCAGAGAGATATAATTATGACATCAGAATACAACAAGTTTTATATAGATGCCAATGGCAACATAAGCACAAAGAAGAGTGCAGACAATGCATTGCTTGGTTTCCTAATCGGAACTATCATTCCTGCGATCCTTTTGATGGTGCTTGTCTATCGGGAGACTCATTATGGATTGTCGGAGTTACTTTCATACACTTGGCAAGTTGCAGGAAATGGACTTTTCTATCCATATATAATAGTGTCGCTTATGCCTAACATGTTTGTCTTCTTCTGGATGTATAAGACAGAAAGATGGAAGATGACGCGAGGATTGGTAGTGGCTACTTTCTTTTTGTTTGGACTCTTTGTTGCAAGAGCATTTATTAAGTAGGGGCAATCCCTTGTGGTTGCCCTCAAGCAGTAAATGTTAGAAACGAAATAAAATGAAATACTTTATAATAGCAGGCGAGGCGTCAGGAGACCTACATGCGTCGGGACTTCTTAAAGCATTGAAGACGAGAGATCCCGAGGCTCAGTTTTTGGGACTTGGTGGAGATATGATGAAGAACGAAGGCTGCAAACTTGTCAAGCACTACCGTGATATGGCTTACATGGGTTTCATTGCCGTCATCACTCATCTTGGCAAGATTATGCAGAACATGAAGGATTGCAAGGCTGCAATTACGGAGTTCAAACCAGACATCGTGATCTTGGTGGATTATCCAAGCTTCAACCTTCAGATTGCTGAATTTGTAAAGAAGAATCTTCCAGGTACTCCCGTTCACTATTATATAGCACCAAAACTATGGGCGTGGAAGGAGTACCGTCTAAAGAATATCAAGAAATACGTCGACAGAGTATATTCTATTCTGCCGTTTGAGATAGAATGGTTTGGAAAACGCGGATATCAGGTTGACTACGTGGGAAATCCATGTGCCGACGCGGTGTATAACCGTCCCGACCAAGATGAGACGTTTGATGCGTTTGTAACGTCGCAGAATCTTGATAACAAACCAATCATCGCACTTTTGGCAGGAAGCCGAGTGCAGGAGATCAAGACTTCTCTTCCGAAGATGCTTGAGGCAACGAAGAAATTTGATGGTTATCAACTTGTGATTGCTGGAGCTCCGTCGATCTATGATAAACTTTACGATAAGATCATTGCAGAATCGGGAGCTAAGGCGAAGGTTGTGCACGACGCTACTTATCGTCTGCTAACACAGGCTAAAGTGGCTGTTGTATGTTCCGGTACCGCAACTTTGGAAACTGCTTTGGTAGGCACTCCACAGACTGTCGTTTACCATATCGGAGGCGGAAAGTTTGTACATAAATTCTTGAATCTTTTCATCCACGTCGACCAGGTTTCACTTGTGAATCTGATTGCCAACCGTAAGATGGTGAAGGAGTTGATCATAGAAAACTTTACACCTGAGAAAGTTGAGGCTGAGGTTCGTCGCTTGCTTACTGACGAGGCCCAACAGCAGATGAAGGCTGATTACGAAGAGCTTCGTAAGATCGTAGGAGATGCAGGAGTGGGTGATAGAGCCGCACAAAAAATAATCGAGGCGATACGAAAATAAAAAATAAATCTATAAAGACAATGAGAGCATTTTTGATTGCATTCTGTTTGTTCAGTTTGACATCATGTTTGATGGAAGTAGAAAACGATTGTGTTTGCACAACAAAGAGTGGTGATCAGTACGAGGAGTACGATGTAGAAGGAAGCTGTTCCACATTAAGCACTACAGATGCAACTTGCACAGTTAAGTAAATATATCCCCACATTTGCTGTCGGAGCATTATTTATCTTTTCCGCCATACTCAAAATGTTTGGTATGGCGGCCTTTGAGATGTATCTGTACGAGTTTCAGGTTGTCTCATTTGAGGTGGCTGCTGTAGTCTCACGCTTGATCATAGTAGCGGAGTTGGCTGTCGGTATAGCATTGTTGGCCAATATTAAGTGGGCCGACTATGTGGCAGGTGCGATGCTGTTGGTTTTTTCTATTTTCCTCATCATTCAGATCATGCAGGGCAACACAGGCAATTGCCATTGTATGGGAGAGGCGTTTGAGTTATCTCCCGACAAGTCGATGTCAAAGAATCTGTTGATGCTGATGCTTCTTTTCTGGGGGCATCGTATGGCTAAATACTTTAAGCAGAGCCAGAAGAGTTGGATTATCACTGTGGTGACTATCGGCTTGGTTTCGCTTATTGCTGTGTTTGCTATCAATCGTCCGGATTTCATGCGATTGATAAAGGAGCGAGAGTATAGTCAGGAGAAGTTGACGGAAATGTTGTCGGAGAAATTCCCGTCGGGACTGAAAGGGGATAAGATAGTGTGTGTGTTGAGCACAAGATGCGGACATTGTAAGATGGCGGCACGCAGGATGGAAGGAATATTTTCGCATTATGATTGGAAAGACGACGAGATTCTTACCATCTTCAGTGATCCGAAAATCGCAACTGAATCAATAGAGGAGAGGGTGGATTCCTTCTTTATTGAGACGAAGGTGAAACGCAGAAACGTCATCACAATGGATCAGGATACATTATATTATGTATCTCCACGAGTTCCAACAATCTTCTTGCTAAAAGATGGTGTGGTGAGAAATATACATGGCTACCGAGATATCAAAACCTCTGATTTTGAAAAATGAGGAGATATTTTAGGACTGAATTAATCAATGAAATAAACAAATTAATACATATATGAGAGTTTTTAAGTTTTTGATGGCAGCGTTCTGCCTATCATTTTGTTTGTCTTCTTGCAATGAGGATGAGGAAGAACTAAACGACGGTTCTAAGAATGAGCAAGGCTCAAAGGAAGACGGTGACTTGTCTGGCAACGGCCAGAAAAAAATCAACAGCGTTGTTAGTTACAGCAAGGACAATGAGTACAAAAGCCGTATTGACTACAAATATGACGGTGATAGCTATTCTATGCTTTATTATGATGCTGATTCTAAGTTGTACAGCAAGACCGAGTTCATTGTTTCCTCAAACAAAACAACACAAAAGAATTACCAGGTTGTTGATGGTGTAGAGACATTGCAGTCTTCTATTGTAGATGAATATGGCTCTGATAAAAAACTTGCAAAAAGAACGTACTACGATGCAAGCGGTGTTTCTGCAACTGCTGATGTTTACAAATACAACGGAGACACAACAAGAATAGAGTTGTGGATTCAGGGTTCTGTCCTAAATAGTGTTACAGAGATTATTTTGTCTGGAAACACAGAGACAAAGTGTGTTTATCTTGTTAACCAGGACAATGCTTTGTATTCGAAAACAGTTACAGAATACACTTCCGACAAGAAGGTTAAGAGTATTTATGAGTACGATGCTAAAGGAAAAGAAAAAGAGCATACAATCTATACTTACGTTGGTAATACTTATGACTATATCAACTATAAGGCAGATGGATCTCCATACTTCAAGTATGAATTCACAGAAGAGGATGGCAAATTGACAACCAAATTCTATTATGGTGAAGGTCAGGATTTGATTTTGTCAACGATCTCTATAACTGAGTATTTGAAATAATACAGATAGCAATCTAAATAATAAAGGCTGTCGCATCGCGACAGCCTTTTATTTTGCATTCCGCATTTCTAATTCCGCATTCCGAATTACATCTCTGATTCCTTCAATCTCTCAGCGTTCTCAGCGATGATCAACTGGTTGATGATTCCCTGGATGTCACCACCTACGATAGCAGCCAAGTTGTAAAGAGTCAAACCGATACGGTGATCAGTCACACGACCCTGAGGATAGTTGTAAGTACGGATCTTAGCAGAACGGTCTCCTGTGCTGACCATTGTCTTGCGTCGTGACGCGATATCATCCATATACTTCTGATGCTCCTGGTCGTAGATTTTTGTACGCAAACGAGACAACGCACGCTCCTTATTTTTGGGCTGGTCACGTGTCTCAGTACACTCAATCAAGATCTCCTCTGTAACACCTGTATTGGGGTTTGTCCATGGGTAACGCAAACGAACTCCAGACTCCACCTTATTTACATTCTGTCCACCAGCTCCACCGCTTCGGAATGTATCCCACTTGATCAAACCTTCCTGAATCTCAACATCAAACTCATCAGCCTCTGGCAATACAGCCACTGTAGCTGCAGAAGTGTGGACACGGCCCTGAGTCTCAGTCTCAGGTACACGCTGTACACGGTGAACTCCACTTTCATACTTAAGTGTGCCATACACACCGTCGCCAGTCACGTTGAAGATAATTTCCTTGAATCCACCTGCAGTACCCTCAGTGAAAGAAGAGACAGTCACGCTCCAACCCTTCGACTCGCAATACTTGCTGTACATCTTAAACAAGTCTCCAGCGAAGATAGCAGCCTCGTCTCCACCCGTACCACCACGGATCTCCACGATTGCATTCTTACCGTCTTCTGGGTCAGAAGGAATCAACATAAGTTTGATAGCCTCCTCCATCTCAGGGAGTTTAGGCTCAAGCTCATCAAGTTCAGCCTTAGCCATCTCCTTCATATCTGGATCATCCTCAGTTTGAAGAATCTCCTTAGCCTCTGCTATATTTTTAAGAGCTGCCTCGTATTCCTTCTTAGTCTTCATGATTCTCTCAAGGTCGCTATACTCCTTGTTAAGCTTCACGAAACGCTTCATATCGGCAATCACTGCCGGGTCTGTGATAAGGGTGCTGATCTCCTCGAATTTGATCTCAAGGCCCTCAAGTTTCTGTAGTAGTGTATTCTCTGCCATATTAATTTATTAAACGCTTTGAAGGGGCAGGTCTCGTGCCTGCCCATCTGCAATCCATTGACGGATACCGAAAAGCGACTGCAAAATTAGCAAAAATTTTGGAAATCGCAACAAGCCACATCGTGGCGGCAATTTATGTAGGCAGGTACGTAAGTGCCTGCCAATAAATCAAAAATGGCGACGGAATTTCTCCCGTCGCCATTTTATTTAGTTAAGAATGAATAATTAATAATTCTTCGTCATCCAATCTTTGTCTTTAGTCATTTCAACTAATTCCTCGACCTCCTCGATCCAGATGTGGCTGCACGCGTCGCTCGGCATTCTCCAGTCGCCACGTGGTGATAGGTTGACACTTCCGACCTTTGGCCCGTCTGGCATACAGCTTCTCTTAAACTGTTGAGCGAAGAATCTCCAGTAGAATGTGCGCATCCACTTTAGGATTGTAGTGTCGTCGTACTTGCCTTCGAAGGCTTTGTGTGCCATATAGAAGATCTTCGACGGTGTGAATCCGAAACGTAGTGTGTAGTAGATGAAGAAGTCGTGAAGCTCGTATGGACCAACCAAATCCTCTGTCTTCTGTGAGATTTCTCCCTTGTCGTCGGCAGGAAGAAGCTCTGGGCTGACGGGAGTGTCGCAAACGTCAAGCAACGTCTCCTTTGCGGCTTCGTCCATCTCGTATAGTGCGCAATACTTCACCAAGTATCTTACAAGAGTCTTTGGAATTGATGTGTTGACTGCATACATACTCATGTGGTCACCGTTGTATGTAGCCCAACCAAGTACAAGTTCAGACAAGTCACCTGTTCCGATTACCAATCCACCGATCTTATTAGAGTAGTCCATCAAGATCTGAGTTCTCTCACGAGCCTGAGTGTTCTCGTAGCTGACATCAAGAATTGATAGATCGTGATCGATGTCTTTCAAGTGCTGCAAACAAGCAGGTTTGATGTCGACTTCCTTGATTGTCACACCAAGGCTCCTCATCATATTTAGTGAGTTGTTGTATGTACGTCCTGTTGTGCCGAAACCAGGCATTGTGATTCCGACGATATTCTCACGTGGAATGCCAAGTTTGTCGAATGTCTTGACCATGACAAGTAGGGCAAGTGTAGAGTCAAGACCTCCACTGATTCCTACAACTGCTTTCTTGATTCCTGTGTGGTACAAACGAGTCGCAAGTCCACCCACCTGAATTGAGAAAATCTCGTTGCAACGAGTCTTCATCTCATCCTCTGGTGGAACGAATGGGTGTGGTGCGAATGTACGTGACACCTCTGATGGCTCAGCGTAGATCTTGATACCTTCAAGTTTATTGATCTCAAACTTGTTGACCAAGTTTGGATTCTGATTTCCGATGATGAATGCTGAGTTGCGCAAACGGTCTGCCTGCAATCTCTGAATATCAATGTCGGCGATGATCAACTGCTCTTCGAATGAGAATCTCTCCGACGTTGCAAGCATGCTTCCGTTTTCTGCCATGATTGCTGTACCAGAGAACACAAGGTCTGTACTGCTCTCACCAAATCCAGATGCTGTATATACGTAAGCACATGCGTTAGTGGCAGATTTCTGTCTTACCAACTGACGACGGTATGCCTCTTTGCCGATTAACTCATCACTTGCAGAAAGGTTGAAGATGATTTCTGCTCCAGCCAAACACAATTCGTCACTTGGGGAAGATGGCATCCACAAGTCTTCGCAGATCTCGATGCCGAACTTTATTCCGTCGACTTCAAAGATTTGCTTTTTCTCACCGAAACCAGGAGTGAACCAACGTTTCTCGTAAAACTCATTATTGCTTGGCAAATACTGCTTGTCAACCTCTGTATTGAAGAATTTCGAACCTGTTCCAGCAACGAAAGCTGCATTGTATAGTTTGCCATCACGATAAAAAGGAGCTCCGATAAGAGCGTAGATACCATTGTTGAAGGCAACATCATTGATGATGTCGAGTTGTTTTCTCGTCTCCTCAATCAAAGTGCGTTGGAAAAACAGGTCGGCACATGTGTAACCAGTAAGACAAAGCTCAGGGAAACATACAATCTTTACGTTCTCCTTAGCTGCCTTCTCTATTAGTGCTATGATTCTTTCTGCATTCACCTTTGGATTAGCAATTTCCACTACAGGAATTGCACTGGCGACGCGGATGAACCCAATATCTTCTTTCTTCATAGTAAATGATATTTCAGTTGATGCAAATTTACTCTTTTTTTTATGCCTTTCTTAATGTTGATGAATATTTTCATTGAAAAGTATTGTAATATTAGTTGATTTATTTACTTTTGCAACGTTTTATTGTTAGTCAAAGAAAATACAGTAATGGAAGAATGTTTTTACAGGATTCCCTTTGATTTCGCTTCTGTATTGGATGAACGACGTGGATATGCTAATTTATGCACGGAATTGGAATCAATAGATCAGCACATTGAGATGCTGATAGAAACGTATCCTGGGGAACATAGTTATGATGAGGATTACGGTACAAAAATTTGGGAAATGGATTTCGAACGAATTGTATCACTCGATACTTGGAAAAATCGTTTTACTGAATGTTTGTCACAGTCAATCTCCAAATTTGAAAAACGAATAAGCAATTGTGAATATCATCTGGAAGTGAGTGATGTTCTCAAGGAAAGTGTTGTGTCTCGCAATGTTAGCGTGAGGAAAAAGGTGGATATTTATATCAACGCTACTGTCAATTCCACTGGTGAACGTTGCAGATTATATTACACGTTGTTCTTGGGTCCGCTGTCTAAAGATTAATAGTTAATAAATAGTTATTTAGCATTTATTTATGGGTTATAACAGAGAAAGCAAAGAAGAGATTAAAGACCGTATGATTCGTACGGCTTTGGATTATTGGAACATCAGAAAGGTTGAGAATCTGGATCCATTGGTGAGGCTTCTGATAGAGGCATTGGCTATGCAACTTCATAATATCTCCGATGAAATTGCGGATATTGAGGTGCGAACGATGAGGCGGATGAGTGAGATTTTGCTTCCAGAAGTGTTGACGGTGGTTCGCCCATCACATGCGGTGGTCCATACACAGACGGTATCAGGGGAGTTGAAAACAAATGTATTTGATGCGTTTACTACCGTCGCCACATCATTTGGTCGACGCGATGGCAGAAATTATTCGTTTTATCCTGTATGCGAGACTACGTTGAGACGAGGAGATGTACGAATGATTGTGGCTGAAAACAGTGTATATGAGGTGCTTCCTGATCAAAACAAAAAGATTCTGCTAAAGAAACAGACGATACCGGAGAATGTAAACAAGGTGTTTGTCGGATTAGAGTTTGAAAATAAGGATGTTGATTTGACGAACCTCTCGCTCTATTTTGATTTCCCCAATACCGATCGGTGCAATGATTACCTGCATTACTTGTCGTCTGCAGTGTGGAGGTGGAAGAGTAAGGAGCTGAGAGTTAGCTGTGGATTGCATACGGAAGATGTGGCTAAACAGAGGCATCTTCAACGATTTTTTGATGGATTGGGAAACAATCATAGTGTGAATGAGGAGATTGTTGACTACTATAAAAAAAGTTACGTTACAATTGAAAGTCCATTTGTGGCGACGGTGCAAGACTTCTCTAAGTCTCCATCTGGATTCAATATGAACGCAGAGTATTCCACCGTCTTCACTAGAGATTTACTATGGATTGAAATTGATTTTCCTCCTGAGTTTACATCATCTGTATTGGCGGATATGCAGGTGTCAATCAACACTTTCCCAGTTGCCAATAAGGAGTTGAGGAAAATAAACAGTTTGGTGAAAAAAGATTTTGGAGTTATACCACTTTCTGTGGATGATTACGAATCATTCTTTGATATCATTGAGGTGACGGATGAATATGGCACCGTCTACAACAGGGCTAATGGATACAAAGAAGAAAAGTCAGATAGAAATTACACATTACGCCAGGGTGGATGTGAATCGTTTGATAAGAGAGACGCGAGAGATTTTCTGCTTCGTCTGCGAGGTGTGATGGAGGATGAGTTGAGTCGTTATTCAATGCAGGATAATGGACATAGTGTTGAGAGAGTTAATTTGATAGAGCAGTTGCTTAAGAAGATTGACCGACGGACCGACGCAGCTGTTGGGCGAACTGAGATGCCTTACTATCTGTTTGTGGAGCCAGAGAAAGAGTCGACATATTTTTATCTAAAGTATTGGACATCATATGGACCTCTCGCGAATGGAATGAGAATCGGGCAGACTCTTAATCCGACTGGAGATGCGTATGGCGAATATGAACATCCGGTTTTCTTGACTACTACAGTGAGTGGCAAGACTCCTCCAACGGAAAGAGAAAGAATTGCAAAATTCAAATATGTATTAAGTAGTCGAAATAGGATAGTGACGAATAATGATATAAAAAACTTTTGTTTATCAGAGTGCTATGAGGTGATCTCAGATGTCGTAATCAGGAAAGGTATCAGTAGAAGTCAAGATTCAGGCTATGGTTTGCAGAGGACAATCGATGTCTTTTTGATTCTGAAAAATAGGGAGATGAGTGAGGTTGAAAAGAGGGATTTGTCTGATGATATGCGTGAGAAATTGATTGGACAATCTCCAATGACGTTTAATTATAGAGTGTTTTGCGAATAAAATCGGAATCACTACCGTCCCGTAAAAGTGAACAAAAGTTCTTTGAAATAATTGAAATATAGTCTATTAGACGGTATTTTTAAATGAAACGGATTTGAATTCATACATTTGTGGCTAAATGATAGCTGCATATGAATCAAGACAAATACG
>JAZUGF010000073.1:0-14148 GCA_045641065.1 Paludibacteraceae bacterium
TCTTGGGATGAATTCGTGAGCATTTGTATGAAATAGGTTGATTAGACGGGAGACGCGAGCAATCGCGTCTCTTTTTTATTTCCGACACCATTTTGCCGATCGTCTTCAACGACAGACAAAATGGAATCGGTTACTCATCCGTTGGATAGGTCCGCAAGTTAAAATACCGGCTTTGGATCAGCTTCTGCGTATTCTTTGCTTGCTTCTTCTCTCAATTCTTTGAATTTGGCGTCAAAGTCAAATTCCACAGCAGTGCCATAATCAATAACTTGACAGACATCTATACCATTCTTATTTTTATAGAAACGATAATAAGTATAGTAAGTAGTCTCGTGATCGATGATAAAATTCAACCCATTGATGATGTATTTATTGTCTGATAACGTACTTTTGGCATATCCGTCCTGAATAGTCCAAGTGGTTTCGTAATCACTCGAATTGTATTTCATTAAGAATGTCTTTCCGACCAGTTCTTTTGGATCAATAAAATTGCCATCAGAAGCAGGAAGATCCATTTCTATGGTAGCTATTGGATAAATATCGTACAAGTGAGCACCGTCGGCGGATTTCTCATAGAAGAATGCATAATTTTCACCGCTGATGAATTCTTCACCAAATTTTGGAGTGCTTTCTTTAGAGGCACAAAAATAAGTAGACTTATGAACATATGTTTCGTTGCCGAGAGAATCAAAACGGATTATAAACTTAGAATTGTGATCCTCCTTATAAAACATCTTGCCTTTGACCTCATTAGGATTTAATAGAGAGGATTTAACCTCCTGTGGCTGATCTTCGTTCTCATCATCACAAGATGGAAACGATACGGTTGCTGCAATCATTGTCGCTGCATACAACCAATTCTTGATTGATTTTTTCATTGTGCAATAAATTAAAATGTTATACTTTGCAACAAAAGTATTTGAAAATCCAATTTGTGGCGTCAATAACGTAAATAATAAGATCAAATGCGTAAAAAAGTGCTTTTATTCAAAAAAACGATTTCTTTTTTGCAGTTGACGCAAAAAAATGTATATTTGCATTTGGAATGAGGAGGGGAGCGAATTGTTCTCCTTCATTTTTTTAATATAATGATAGATAAACAAGAACTTACACAAGCGATAAACGAATATATTGACGGGACAAGTCTATTCATTGTAGAGGTTAAAGTCAGCCCTGCCAACGAAATTGTCGTTACAATCGATAGCGAAGACTCTATAGACATCGACACTTGCGTCTCGCTTTCACGTCACATTGAATCAAAGTTCGACCGTGAGCAGGAAGATTATGAATTGGAAGTAGGCTCAGCAGGTTTGAGTTCACCATTCGTAGTGCTTCGCCAGTATCAGAAGTATATTGGAAAAGAGGTCGAGGTTCTTTCAAAGGCAGGTCAGAAACTTGTTGGCGTGTTGAAGAGTGCAACTGAAGAGGAATTCACAATTGTAGTGACTGTGAAGGAGAAACCAGAGGGTGCGAAGAGAAAAGTCGACGTGGAGAAAGAATACTCGTTCAAGTATGACGAGGTAAAATATACGAAATATTCAATTAGATTCAAATAATATAAATTATTATGGCTAAGCAGGAAACACTCAGCTTAATAGATTCATTTTCTGAGTTTAAGGAACTTAAGAACATCGATCGAGGCACAATGATCAGTGTCTTGGAAGAGTCTTTCAGAAGTGTCATCACTAAGACGTATGGTACTGATGAGAACTACGACGTTATCATCAATCCTGACAAGGGTGATTTCGAGATATATCACAATAGAGTAGTAGTTGAAGACGGTACTGTTGACGACGAGAACTCACAGGTGGCTTTGGCAGACGTAAAGAAGATCGACGCATCTTACGAGGTAGGCGAGAACTTCTCAGAGAAGGTGGACTTCGCTTCATTCGGACGTCGTGCTGTATTGAATCTTCGCCAGACACTTGCGTCGAAGATCCTAGAGCTTCAGAAAGATACTTTGTTCAACAAGTATAAGGAGAAGGTTGGTAAGATCGTCGTTGGTGAGATCTACCAGACTTGGAAGAAGGAGGTTCTTCTACTTGACGAGGAGGGTAACGAGATGATTCTTCCAAAGGCAGAGCAGATCCCTTCAGATAACTACCGCAAGCAGGATACATTGAGAGCTATTGTAGCAAAGGTTGATAATGAGAACAACAATCCAAAGATTATCCTTTCTCGTACATCACCTATGTTCCTTCAGAGATTGTTCGAGCAGGAGGTTCCTGAGATCGCTGATGGTTTGATCACAATCAAGGGTATCGCACGTATCCCAGGAGAGAGAGCCAAGGTCGCAGTAGAGAGCTACGACGAGAGAATCGATCCAGTAGGAGCATGTGTAGGTATGAAGGGAGCTCGTATCCACTGTATCGTTAGAGAGCTTCGCAATGAGAATATCGATGTTATCAACTATACATCAAACGTATCTCTATATATCCAGAGAGCGTTGAACCCAGCAAGAATCTCATCTATCAGAATCATCGAGGAGGAGAAGAAGGCAGAGGTTTACTTGGATCCACAGGAGGTATCGTTGGCAATCGGTAAGGGAGGTATGAACATCAAGCTTGCAACACAGCTTACAGGTTACCAGATTGAGGTATTCAGAAACTCAGACGGTTATGATGATGGTGATATCTACCTTGATGAGTTCGCAGACGAGATCGACGGATGGGTTATAGAGGAGTTCAAGAAGAACGGATTCGACACAGCGCTTAGCGTATTGAACGTTTCAAGAGACGAGCTTCTTCGTCGCATTGATCTTGAGGAAGAGACTATAGACGACGTGTTGGCAGTTTTGAAATCTGAGTTTGAGGATTTCGACGCTGACGCTGACAACAATGATGAAAGTAATTCCTAACCTTTAGGTAGGAATGAGTTTCTCTGAAATATAAGATACTTTTGGGTGCGTTCGGATTTAGCACCCAAAGGTATTTTGTTTCGGGAAAAGCAAAAACATTATGGACAAGGTGCAATTTGTGGTTGCTGTTTTTTAATTTTGTGGGAAGGAATAAAAAAGCAGCATACTATGATGAGTTAAGTGTGTTGTTTTTTTAAGTGTGGTAATTAAAATTTTATGTCGAGATTAGGTCAATTAGCTAAAGAATTAAATGTAGGTATCGCTACTGCTACCGAACTACTAAAAAAGAAAGGATTTGCAATCGAAGATGCGAATCCCAACTACAAATTGTCTGATAAAGAAGAAGATATCCTTCGTCAGGAATATGACAAGGACAAGTCGTTCAAGTCTGATGCAAAAGCAGAGTTTGACGACATGAAGGACAGAAAGAAAAATAAGAAAGAGAAAGTCGTTGAGATTCCAGGATTTGGAAAGAAAGACGAGGTCGACATCAAGGTAGAGGTTAAGGCTCCTCAGCTAAAGGTTGTCGGCAAGATCTCTGACGCTCCTAAACCACAGACTCCAGCAAACGAAAAAACAGCAGTCTCTGCGGCTCCAGTCGAAGAGACTAAACAAAATAATATGTCAGCATCACAAAACGAATCTGAAGATGTATTCAGATTGAATCCTACTCAGCAGGTCACTGGACCTAAGGTGTTGGGTACAATCGATTTGTCTTCTATCAACTCTCAGACTAGACCTAAGAAGAAGACTAAGGAGGAGAGAAAGAAAGACCATCAGAAGCAGAACCAGAAGGGCGGCGAGCAGGGCGGCCAGAAAGGTGGAGAGCAAGGTCAGAATGGTCAGAAGAAACAGAGAAACCGTATCCAGGGTAAGGAGAGAATTGATATCTCTGAATACAAGGACGGAAAGCAAGGTGGCAAGAACGACCGTCACAAAGGTGATAGAAACGATAGAAACGAGGGTCGAGAAGGCAACGAAGGAGGAAAGAACAATAAGAAGTTCAACAACAAGCAGAAGAATCAGAAACAGGAGGTTTCTGACGAAGATGTACAGAAGCAGATCAAGGATACTCTTGCTCGCTTGACTTCTAACAAAGCTCAGAATAAGAGTGGTGCTAAGCACCGTCATGATAAACGTGAATCAATCCGTCAGCGTGCTGAAGAGCGCGAGGCTCAGGAGCGTGAGGCACAGGGCAAACTTAAGATTACTGAGTTTGTAACTGTCAGCGACTTGGCTAAGATGATGGATGTGACAATCACAGAAGTAATCACAACTTGTATGAACTTCGGTTTGATGGTATCTATCAACCAGCGTCTAGACGCAGATACTATCAATATCGTAGCAAGTGAATTCGGATTTGAAACAGAATATGTATCTGCCGAGGTAAGTGAGGCTATCCAGGAGGAAGAGGATAAGGAAGAGGATTTGATCCAGCGTCCACCTATCGTAACTGTGATGGGTCACGTAGACCACGGTAAGACTTCATTGCTTGACTATATCCGCCAGACTAACGTGATTGCCGGTGAGGCCGGAGGTATCACTCAGCATATCGGTGCTTACAACGTTACTTTGAAGAATGGTCAGCAGATCACATTCTTGGATACTCCAGGTCACGAGGCGTTTACTGCCATGCGTGCACGTGGTGCCAAGGTGACAGATATCGCAATCATTATCGTCGCAGCTGATGATGATGTCATGCCGCAGACTAAGGAGGCTATCAACCACGCAAGTATTGCTGGTGTGCCTATGGTGTTTGCAATCAATAAGATCGATAAGCCAACTGCTAACCCAGACAAGATCAAGGAGTCGTTGTCACAGATGAACTACTTGGTAGAAGAGTGGGGTGGTAAGTATCAGTCACAGGATATCGCTGCTAAGAAGGGTATCGGTGTTGAGGAATTGATGGAGAAGGTGCTTCTTGAGGCAGAAATGCTTGACTTGAAGGCTAATCCAAACCGTAAGGCTACAGGTTCAATCATTGAGAGCCAGTTGGACAAGGGTCGTGGTTATGTAGCTACAGTCCTTGTAAGCAACGGTACTTTGAAGGTTGGAGACGTAGTTATCGCAGGTACTCACTACGGTAAGGTTAAGGCTATGTTCAACGAGCGTAACCAGCGTATCACAGAGGCTCGCCCATCAGAACCAGCATTGATTCTTGGTCTTGACGGAGCTCCACAGGCGGGAGATAATTTCAACGTACTTGGTTCAGAGCAGGAGGCTCGTGAAATCGCTAACAAACGTGAGCAGCTTCAGCGTGAGCAGGGCTTGCGTGCTGGCAACGGTATCATCACTCTTGATGAGATCGCACGTCGTCGTGCACTAGGAAACTTCCAGGAGATGAATATCATCGTCAAGGGAGACGTGGATGGATCTGTAGAGGCATTGTCAGACTCTTTGCAAAACTGTTCAACAGAGCAATTCCAGATCAACGTTATCCACAAGGCTGTGGGTCAGATCTCAGAAACAGATGTTATGTTGGCATCTGCATCAAACGCAATCATCATCGGATTCCAGGTTCGCCCTTCACAGTCAGCTCGCAAGTTGGCAGAGAAGGAAGGTGTGGATATCCGTCTACATTCAATCATCTACGACGCTATTGAACAGTTGAAGGACGCTATGGCTGGTATGTTGGCTCCAGAGTTGAAGGAGCAGGTTACTGGTACAGCCGAAGTACTTGAGATCTTTAAGATCGGTAAGGTTGGCGTTATCGCTGGTTCAATTGTACGCGACGGTAAGATCAAGCGTTCTAACAAGGTTCGTTTGATTCGCGACGGAATTGTCGTATTCACCGGAGATTTGCAGTCATTGAAGCGTTACAAGGATGACGTTAAGGAAGTTGCAAATGGATTTGATTGTGGTATCGCTCTTAACGGATACAATGAGATCCAGGTCGGTGATATCATTGAAGGATTCGAGACAATTGAGGTTGCTCGTAAGTTGTAATTTCGTAGAGACTGGTATTGAACCTGTCTCAATGAAATCAAAATATGAAATTAAGAATCGAGCATATGCTTGATTCTTAATTTTGTTTAGAATAGAATCGTAATTGAGGTATACAAAGGGCGAACGTTAATAAATATCAAGATTTCTATTAACTATTAATTCTTAATTAAATTGAATTGGATTGATTTTTTGATTCTCTTGTTTATAGTTGCCGGAATGGTAAGAGGCTTTTCAAAAGGACTTATTTTTGAACTTTCTGGATTAGTAGGACTTATCATTGCTATATACGTTTCAAGATATCATAGCACTCCATTTGCGGAGTTTATACATAGTTTCTTCAATGTAGGCATGGAATATTGTCCTGCTTTGGGAATGATAATGGCATTTGTTGTCTCTATGATGTTGGTCAAGGTCTTAGCTATATGTGCTCAGAAACTTATTAAAGCAATCAGTCTTGGATGGCTTAACAAATTGCTAGGGGCTCTGATTTCAATAGTAAAATATACAATGGTGATAAGCATAATTTTCAATGTGCTTGGCCCAATCAACGAGAAGCTTCACATCATGGATAGCAAACATTCAGAAGGATCAGTTTTGAGTGAACCTGTAACAAAGTTTGCTCCAGCTGTACTTCCTATGCTTGACATTCATGAGTTGTTCAATATTCCAAAGAATGTTGAGGAATCTATAAAGGAAAAAGAGAATAAAACAGAGAAATAATATAAAGGGCAGGCCTCGTACCTGCCCTTATGTTTTTATGCCTGCCTTTGTTATTTTTTTATCAAATTCGTATAGAGGTCTGCTTTAATTTGGCAGATTAAAACCCTACCTTTGTGGCATAATACTAATGAATAAATGTTGAAGCATAATGAGAAAAGGATCTAAACCATTTTTGAATTTAGTCGCGGAAGATTTGAAGTCTCACGATAATTTGGAAAACTCATTACTTGTTTTCCCTAACCGTCGTGCAATTTTGTTTTTCAATGAGTCGTGGGTAGAAGATTTTGATAATCCAGTTTTTGCTCTGGATTCAACAACTATTCAGGATCTTTTCCATTCAATGTCTCCTTACACTGTTCCCGATGAATTGGTCCTTTTAATCGAACTTTTTAATACTATAAAGGATACTCACCCTGATATATTAGGTTCAGATCCAAATTTTGATAAATTCTATTTCTGGGGACAGACGTTACTTTCTGATTTTGACGATATCGACAAAAACCGAGTTAATGCTCAGGCATTGTTCTCGAATGTGGCTGATCTTCAACATGTGAAGGACTTTTCATTCCTTACAGATACACAGATTAAAGTGTTGGAGCATTTCTTCTCTACATTCTCTGTCGACGCTCAGAATGAAAAAATCCAATTGTTCGCCAAACTATGGGAGAATCTGTATTCTATCTATCTTGCATTTAAAAAGCGTCTACAGAGCAAAGACCAGGCGTATGAAGGAATGCTGATGCTTGATGTCGTAGAGCGTCTAAAAAGCGGTGAAATCGATGATTCTAAGTATGGTAAACTCATTTTCATCGGGTTTAATGTGTTAAGCAGAACGGAATATTCTCTCTTCAAAAGATATAGAGATTCCAAACGTGCGGAGTTTTACTGGGATTACGATGTTTACTACTCCGCACCAGATTCAATTCAGGAAGCTGGGCTATTTATGCGACAGAATATAGTTGATTTCCCGTCGTCGCTAAAAGAACCGTCTTTATTCGACAACTATTCAAAGCCGAAGAAAATCAACTTTATCAGCACATCTTCTGACAGTGCTCAGGCTGGTTATGTGTCTAAGTTTTTAAGCAATACATCTAAAATTGTTGTTGACGAAAAGAGCGGTGAAAAGGAAAAAATCGATCGAAGGACGGCAATCGTACTTTGTGATGAGACTTTGCTTTTGCCTGTAATGCATTCAATACCTAATGATAAAGAGATGGCGTTGAATGTGACTATGGGATTCCCCGTGTCGCAAACGCCAATCACAAGTTTGATCAACGCTCTTGCCAATTACCATGTCTATCTTGACGAGAGAAAACCAAAGACAGTGGCGTTGTCGTTGATTGAGCCAATTGCTAACCACTCTTATATCAAGAGCGTATTTCCTGAGGTGACAGATAAGATCACTCTCATGAAAAGAGAAAAGAATATATTCCCTGCTGTCTCAACCTTCGAAAACGATGATGATTTGTCGTTGCTTTTAAAACCTGCGGTGGATTCGACTGAATTTATCGACAGATTGAAGAAGGTTTTGATTAAGATCTCCACTCATGAGCCTCACTATTCTCTATATTCTGACCTTTATAATGAATCTTTATTCCGCGTTTACAATATCCTTGTGAGATTCGCTGATGATGTTTGTTCGGAAAACTTGTCGATGAGTGTTGCACTGACAGCCCAGCTTTTGATGAAGGTTGTGGCTCAGACAAAAGTGCCTTTCCACGGAGAGCCGATCGAAGGATTACAGGTGATGGGATTCTTGGAGACTCGTGGATTGGATTTCTCACATATCTGTTTGCTATCCGCGTCGAACAAACAACTTCCTCCTTCTGCTGAGATTACCTCTTTCATTCCTCATTCAATACGAGCAGGTTTTGAAATGACGTCGGTTGAGCAGAAGAATGCTTTGTTTGCTTACTATTTCTATCGTTTGATACAACGTGCGGATGATGTGACTTTAGTATATAATTCCTCAACTGATAGTCAGACTACGGATGGTCAGATGAGTCGTTATATGCTTCAAATGTTGGTGGAAAACAAGAATTTTGAAATTAAAAAATACGACATTGAGAATGTGGTTCCTTCAATCTCTACTGAATCTTGGTCTGTCAAAAATAACGATGAAATCGCTAAAAAGTTATTAGATAGATTCTCGACTGATCCAGAAAGACCATTGTCACCTTCGGCAATCAATATTTATTTTGAGTGCCCGTTAAAGTTCTACTTCAAGTATGCTTTAGGTTTGAAAGAGCCTGATCAAGATGACGATGGAATTTCATCAACTGATATGGGTACAATCTTTCATGCTGTCATGGAGGAGATTTATGCCGATTTGGTAAAAAAGAAAGGAAAGTCCATTTCATCGGATGATTTGAAGTCGTTGAGAAAGGAAGATATCTATTCTATCATTGACCATTTTATCAATGTCCATTATTACAAGATCGATAAATATAAAACTTTACCGAAAACGGTTTCTCAGTTTCATGGCCACCTTTTGGTTGCAAGAGATCTGCTTCAGGAGTTTGTACGCAAACAGCTTATCGTAGATTCCAAGTTAAAAGATTTGAACTATCTTGCATCAGAGGAAAAAGTTGTTGTGCCTATTGAAGTCGACGTGAATGGATCAAAACAGCAGATTTATGTTGGTGGAGTGGTTGACCGTCAGGATAGTGTCGACGGTGGTAAACGAAGAATAGTCGATTACAAGACTGGTGGTGAAACTCCGTCGTCAATTAAAGATATTGATGACCTATTTGCTTATACTAACCGAAAGAAGGTTCATTATCAGCTGCAGATTCTAATTTACTCTTCGCTTATTCACAAAGCAAAGTGTGTTGATGTTACTCCTGTATTGGATTTCGTTAATCAGAAAACGGAAGATGTTGAGTGTGTACTCAGTGTTTCCAAAGAGGTTGTCGGAGACAAGGGGAAACCTAAAAAAATCGATGAACCAATACTTGTCAATGACGAATTCTGCGATGAATTCGATGGTAAATTACAAAATGCGTTGTCGGATATCTTCAATGTCAACAGAGATTTCACGCAAACAGAGGAACCTGAGAAATTCTGCGATATGTGTGCATTTATGCAGATTTGTAGAAAGAGGAAGGAATGATGGAAAAACAAATCGTCAGAATGTAGAGACGTCGTATTACGGCGTCTCTGTAGGGAAAAACCCTTACGTTTTACAGAAGAAACCGTCACAAAAGCGCGAATATGCTACGTCATCAATTTTCCTTATATGATGAAAGAGGTAGCTTCTGTGGCACAAAAAAATATAAAAACGGAATTTTGATCTTCAGCTATTTGGATGAGATAGAGTATTATGATATTAAAAATCACATCTGTTATTCTTTAGGTATTAATCCTTTTTTTATTTTTGCAAACAAACAGGAAAAACTATGTTCTGTTTTTTTGACCGTATTTAATGCGGTTTGTTAAGAAGACCTTAGAATATAAAATTTAACAGCTTTATGGAGATAAAGAATGAAACTCGCCTGACTTATGAGATTTTGACAGATGTGATGATGTCAAAGAAAAAGTTCATTATCACTTCATGGATTACCACTTTTCTGGCGGTGTCCCTTTTTGAACTGGCTATTTGTCCTAGCGGTTTTTTCCCTTGGTGGGTTAATCTATTGTTGGGTGGAATATTCTTGGCTTTCAGTCGGGTGCAATCAAATATTAGCACTCCGAAGAGATTGAAGAAAACATATAAAAAAATTATTGGTGAAGGAGAATCCCGTCACTCTTTTCTTTTTAAGGATGAAGAAGTGGAATGCCATGTAAGCAATGAAGTGACACCTGAAGCACATGCCATCTATCCCTATAGTAGTTTGACTGGATGGGAATTCGTAAAGAATTACCTAGTTCTTTATGTCTCCAAGTATCAGCAAATAACGATTGATTTGAATGGATTCGACTCCGAAGAGGATAAGAATGCGGTCCTCGCCTCTATGACCAAATATTTAATTTAGATTTGAACAGAAATTTACAAAAATAAAGGAGTTCGTGCTACTTTGTGGTAGTATGGACTCCTTTTATGTTGATGATTAACGATTATTACGATATCTTTTCGTTCAATTCAAGCCAAATCATCTCCTTTTCATCGAGTTCTTCGATCACTTCCTGCATTCTGCTCGACAATTTCATGATCTCGTCGTTGCTCATCTGCTCTCCGCTGCCAAGTCTATCCTCGATCTCTTTTTTCTCTTTGCTCAACTTGTCGATGTCAATCTCAGTTTGCTCAAGTAGACGCTGCTCTTTGTAGCTCAACTTTGGTTTATCCATCGCAGTGTTGCGCTCACGTTTAGGTGCTGCCTCTGCTGGTTTTGCATTCTTTTCCTTCTCGGCTTTCTCCTTTTCATCGGACATTTCCTTCCAGATACGGTAGTCTGTATAGTTGCCAGGGAAGTCTTTTACTGAGTGGTCAGGATTGAACACAAACAAGTGGTCAACGATTCTATCCATGAAGTAACGGTCGTGGCTGACGATTAGTACGTTGCCACTGAACTCCATCAAGTATTCCTCAAGTACTGATAGTGTTGCGATGTCAAGGTCGTTTGTCGGCTCGTCGAGAATCAAGAAATTTGGATTCTCCATCAAAACTCGACAAAGCTGAAGTCGACGCTTCTCACCACCAGACAATTTATAGATGTAGTCGTGCTGTCTGCTTGGGGCAAACAAGAATCTGCTCAACAGATTAGTGGCAGATAGTTTCACTCCTTGCTGCACCTCTACCTGATCTGCAATCTCAGAGATATATTCAACTACTTTTAGAGACTCCTTAAATTTAGGAAGCTCCTGACTGTAGTAACCAAAACGAACCGTCTGACCAATATTGATTTCTCCGCTATCAGGGCGAACCTCATTAAGAATCATCTTTAGCAACGTCGTCTTTCCAGATCCGTTCTGGCCGACAATTCCGACTTTCTCGCCTTTAGCGAAATTGTAGTAGAACTCTTTTAAAAGAACCTTTTCATCGTACTTTTTAGAAATATAGCAAAGCTCGATGATCTTGCTTCCAATATGGTTGGATTTCGACGCGAGTGTCAATTCAGCTTCAGAGCGTACACTCTTCAAACGTTTCTCAATGACATCAAATCTATCAATACGGCTGCGTGATTTTCCACCACGAGCCTGAGGCTGACGACGTATCCACTCCAACTCACGGCGGTAAGTGTTGCGTAGGTGGGCGATAGTGCGTTGCTCTACCTCCTCACGATGCTCCTTCTCCTCCAAGTAGTAGCTGTAGTTGCCTTGATATGTGTAGATTTGTGTGTCTGCGATTTCAAGGATCTTGTTGCAGACGTTGTCAAGGAAATATCTATCGTGTGTTACAAGCAATAGTGCTTTCTTCTCTTTTACAAGCATCTCCTCAAGCCACTCGACCATTCCAAGGTCAAGGTGGTTGGTAGGCTCGTCAAGCACAAGCAAATCGTGGTCGGAGATGATTGCCGATGCCAAAGCCACACGTTTGCGTGCTCCTCCTGAAAGTGTACTGATCTTTTGGTTGATGTCGCGTAGACCAAGACGTGATAGAGTGGAGATTACGGTAGTCTCAAGATTCCACGCGTTAAGTGCATCCATCTTATGCGACAAATCAGAAATCACATCGGCATCTGCACCATTGTTGATAGCGTTCTCATACTCCTTGATGACGGTAGTGATTTCTCCTGATACGTGGCGAAGTGCACCGTCGAGGATGCTTTCTCCATCATTGAATTTTGGGTCTTGATCAAGAAAACTGATTTTCAGATCTCTTCGACGAGTGATGTTGCCTGAATCTGCAGGCTCCTCACCCAAGATGATTTTCATCAGCGTACTCTTTCCGCAACCATTGCGTCCAATCAATGCAATCTTTTCTCCTACGTTGATAGTGAAGGTTACATTCTCAAAAAGGGCCAAGTCACCGAAGTTTTTGCTGACTTGCTGTATCTGAATTAGGTTTTCGTCTGTCATATTATTTTATCTTCCCAAAAGAACTAATAGTATGTTAATGTCGCTTGGACTGATTCCTGAGATTCTGCTAGCCTGACCGATTGTCTCAGGATCAATGCGAGTTAATTTCTGGCGAGCCTCTGTAGAGATTGTCTTGATTGACATATAATCGAACTTGCCTTTGATCTTGATATTCTCAAGACGAGTAAGTTTATCAGCAATCTGCTGCTCACGTGTGATATAACCGCTGTATTTGATCTGGATCTCTGCGGCCTCTACGATTTCCTCACGTCTGTTAGGAATCTTGTCAATTGTCTCTTGCAATGCAGGAATTGCCTGACGCAATGAATCAAAGTTTAGCTGTGGACGGTTGACCAAATCCACAAGTTTACAACCTTCACGGAGTGGGGAAGTGCCCTGTGTTTCCAAGAATGGGTTGATCAATGCTGGCTTGATAGAGAAATTAGAAGTGAATTCTTTCAATCGGTTCACTTCCTCCTCTTTCTGAGTTAGCAAGTCGACGCGATCCTTACGTGCAAGACCGATTTCTGCAGATTTGCGAGTCAAGCGGCTATCTGCGTCGTCCTGACGAAGCAAAATTCTATATTCTGCTCTCGAAGTGAACATACGGTATGGCTCATCCACACCTTTAGTGATCAAATCGTCGATTAACACACCGATATATGCCTCATTTCTTGATAATACGAATTCCTGATTGCCGTGGCATTTCAAATGTGCGTTAATTCCAGCCATTAAGCCCTGTCCTGCGGCCTCTTCGTATCCTGTCGTACCATTTACCTGTCCGGCAAGGAAAAGTCCACCTACGAGCTTGCTTTCCAATGTTGGATTAAGCTGAGTCGGATCAAAGTAATCGTATTCTATGGCGTAACCAGGGCGGTACACCTGAACATTCTCCAAACCTTTGATTGTGCGTAGTGCGTTTAGCTGAACATGAAGGGGTAGTGAAGATGAGAATCCGTTAAGGTAATACTCTTGTGTTGTCTCACCTTCGGGCTCAAGGAATAGCTGATGCTGGTTCTTGTCGGCGAAAGTCACAATCTTAGTCTCAATACTTGGACAGTAGCGAGGACCTACACTCTGAATCTGACCATTGTAGAGTGGTGACTCAGGCAAACCAGCACGAAGGATCTCGTGAGTCTGCTCATTTGTGTATGTGATGAAGCACGGACGCTGCTTTAGCGGACGTGGCAGGAAATCTAAGTAAGAAAATTTATGGAAGTCGTTGTCTCCGTCTTGTGGAGCAAGCTCGTCGAAGTTGATTGTTCTACCGTCAATTCTGACTGGTGTGCCTGTCTTCATTCGTCCGACGTTGATGCCTTTTCCCATCAACTGCTCACTGATACCGTAAGAAGCTGGCTCAGAGATACGACCACCCTTTATCTGTTGTCTACCACAGTGCATCAGTCCGCTAAGGAAAGTACCGGCTGTGATAACGATTGATTTTGCTTTGAATTCTGCACCAAGTGCAGTGCGTACTCCGCAAACCGAGTTGCCGTCAAACAATAATTCGTTTGCCATATCTTGCCAGATGCAGAGATTGTTGGTATTCTCAAGAAGGCTTCTCCACTTCTCTGAGAATCTCTGACGGTCCGACTGACTACGTGGGCTCCACATAGCAGGACCTTTCGACTTGTTAAGCATACGGTACTGGATGGCAGTCAAGTCTG
>JAZUGF010000074.1:0-9441 GCA_045641065.1 Paludibacteraceae bacterium
CATGACAACCAAAGACATTTGGATTGATTTTCTCAAAAACTTAGGAAGTATGGACAGAATTCACCCATCAGTATACAAGCGAGCAGACGAGGGCTTACTTAGATTGCTCAAAAAAGCTAACATAGCGGCTCTATCAGATGAAGAGATTAACTACTACGAAGCTAGTATGAAACGTTTGGAGGACGAAATGGACATGGAGGAAGTTGGCTTCGAAAGAGGTGTTGAAGTGGAGTCCCTCCGAATTGCCACAGATATGAAGAAAAAAGGTTTTGAGTTTGCCTTAATCCATGAGTTGACGAATGTTTCTCTGGATGTGATTGAAAAACTATAGGTTAAGGTCTTGTCTTTGCAATAAAATAAAGCAATTATACGAGTTGTCCAACACACGCTTTTTCTTTATACGCTCGTCCTACGGACTCGCGTTGGGAGGTGGGTTAGGGCGTTCCGCCCTTAACAATCCTCATTTTGGACAACTGCTATATAATCTCCTAAAAAATCATTCCACGGTTTGAAAATATAAATCAAACCGTGGAATGTTTTTTATAAAACGCTTATCGTTATTTCTCCAACGCCAACGCTACTCTGTTCAATTTCATATCTACTTCTTTCACGATAACATTCAATCGCTGGCCTACGGATATTATTGTCTGCAGGTCGACGTTGCGCTGTCGTGTGAATTCTGAAACGTGCACCAATCCGTCTCTGTGGACTCCGATGTTGACGAAGGCTCCAAAGTTGGTGATGTTGGTGACGATTCCTTCCAATCGCATTCCGATTTGCAAATCCGACACCTCTTTCACGTCTTTCCTGAATGCCAACGGTTTGATCTTCTCTCTTACGTCTCTGCCTGGCTTATCAAGCTCTTTCATAATGTCTTGCAATGTAGGCAAACCGATCTTCGCGTCGACGTATTTGTTCAAATCAATGGATTCTCTCACCTGTTTGTTGGCGATCAATTCCTCCACCGTCACCTTATAATCTTTAGCCATTTTCTTCACCACGGCATAGCTCTCCGGATGGACGGCTGTGTTGTCGAGTGGATTTTTCTGCCCACGTATACGTAGGAATCCAGCACACTGCTCAAATGCCTTTGTGCCAAGTTTCGGCACTTTCTTCAATTCGTCTCTTGATGTGAATGCTCCGTTCTCATCTCTGTATGCGATGATGTTCTCCGCAAGTTTCGGGCCGACGCCGGAAACGTATGTCAACAGATGTTTGCTGGCTGTGTTAAGATTGACGCCGACGTGGTTCACCGCACTCTCCACAACACGGTCGAGCGATTCTTTCAGCATCTTCTGGTCGACGTCGTGCTGATATTGGCCGACGCCGATGCTCTTTGGGTCAATCTTGACAAGTTCAGCCAACGGATCTTGCAATCGTCGTCCGATGGATACTGCTCCACGCACGGTGATATCATAATCCGGAAACTCCTCACGTGCCACTTCGCTGGCTGAGTAGATGCTGGCTCCGCTCTCATTGACGATGTATACTTCCACTTCGTTGAGGCGGGCATCCGACAACGCTTTCTCCACAGCCTCTTGAGTCTCACGGCTCGCTGTACCGTCGCCAATAGCGATTGCTCCACACTTATATTTCTTGATCAGTGCTACCATTTTCTCTTGCTCCTTTGGAAGTTCTGCACCTCCACGAGAAAGAAACAACACTGTATGATTCAATAATTTACCTTGTGAATCCAAACAGACAACTTTGCATCCTGTACGGAATCCTGGGTCGATAGCAAGCACAGCCACCTCACCAAGTGGAGATGCAAGCAACACCTGCTTCACGTTTTTAGCGAAGACATCGATTGCCTCCTCGTCGGCTTTTGTCTTGCTTGAATCTGCGAACTCTGTTTCGATCGCTGGGCGAGCATAGTCTTTGTAAGCCGATTTCACCGCTGATTTCACGAGTGTAGAACTGTCGGTATTGCCATGCACGAAAAGTCCGCTGATATTATCCATACACCAGTCGTCATCACATTTGAGCGACACTTTCAGCATGCCCTCTTTCTCACCACGACGCATAGCAAGCAGACGGTGAGACGGCACTTTCGATAATGGTTCGGAATGGGCGAAATATGTCTGATACTGTCCAGCCTCATCCTCTTTCTTCTTCACCACCTCGCTCTGGACGATTCCGTTGCGACGGTATGAACTGCGGATGCGGGAGCGAGTGCGTTGGTCTTCACTGATCCACTCAGTGATGATATCCATTGCTCCTTGCACAGCCTCGTCAGAAGAGATATCAATACGATTCTTGCGACAATAGTCGTCAGCCATATCTTCACTGTCGGAACGGGAATTCTGCGACATAATCATCTTAGCCAGACCTTCAAGTCCAAGCAGACGAGCCTTCTCCGCTTTCGTGCGTTTCTTTGGCTTATATGGCAGATAGATATCCTCCAATTCCGAAAGTGACGAAGCCTTTTCCAGCGACGCTTTCAAATCAGAAGTAAGTTTACCCTGTTCCTCAATACTCTTTATTATAGCGTTGCGACGATCGTCAACAGCGATAATCTGATTCAGCAATTTGATGATACTCTCCACTGTAGTCTCATCCATTCCACCGGTCATTTCCTTACGGTAGCGGCAGATAAAAGGGATAGTACATTTGTCGGCGAGCAAAGAAAGGACGTTTGCCACCTTGTCTTTTGGAAGAGAAAGTTCCGATGCTATTGATGCTGCTATATTTTTGATGTCTGTCATATATGTCTTGTATTACTTGTCGTTTAGTTTACTTTCAATTTCCTCTATTGTTGGAATTAAGCCTTCCACTTTTGTAGGATATAATTGTTCAAGTTCGTAAGCTGAAATGCCAATAGGCTGATTACTGCCTTCCAAAGCGTATTGAGCAAGTGTATTGTCTTTTGACTTGCATACTAGTAACCCGATTGTTGGATTATCATTCGAATTTTTCAAAATATGGTTGCACGCGACAACGTATGTGCTTAATTGACCAATATCTCCAGGTGTGAATTTGTCTGTCTTTACCTCGATGACGATATAACATCTTAGTTTAAGATGGTAGAATAAAAGATCTATGAAATTTTCTGTTTCACCAATCTCTAATCGATATTCTTTACCCACGTAAGCAAAACCTGTTCCTAACTCAATAAGAAAATCAGTTATGTTTCCAAGCAATGCTTTTTTTAGTTGTGTTTCATTATATTTCCCAGTGATGTTAGCAAATGCAAAGTTATATGGATCTTTGGTTATTTCTTTTGCAAGGTCACTCATTGGTTCTGGCAAGGTGTTAGAGAAATTAGTAAGTGCTTTTCCTTCTCGTTCGTAAAGATCTGAGTCAAGAAAATTTAACAACATGGAACGACTCCATCCGTTTTCTATCGTTTTTGAGACATAGAATAATGATTTGGGAAAATCATCTTTTACTTTATCCATTATAAGACAATGATGTCCCCAAGGAATTTGAAATATTCCAACAAGTTGTTGGAAAAATTTATTTGTTTGTCCTTCAGTTGTTAATTTTCCATCAAGTTGTTGGAAAATCACATTTGCTTTCTGGTAAAGCAAGTAGAATTTTTTACAATAATATATGTTTGACTTTGAAAGTCCATCAATTCCTGGCAGTTCATTTTTTAAATCCTTGCTCAACTGAATAATAACGCTTTCTCCCCAACGTTTTTCAACATCCATTTCTACGATGTCTCTGCCAAGTTGCCAGTTGAAAATTAATTTTTCAGAATTAACTTTCACAGCAGCTTTGATTTGGCTTTGACGATAGCGTTTTGCCAAATCTTTTACCCATTGTGTGTAACAAGAGTCTGTTATCGTAATCTGTTTCATAAATTTTGTATTTACTAATTCCTAATCATTTATGTATATAAATATCGTGATCTCCTAAATCATACTGATAATATCGGTCTCCGGATTTGATACAATCCAATTGGAAATAAGTGCGGATATAATTGTCGTGTGGGGTGATAGACACTTTCCATACCTGACCTTTCTCTGAAATGTCGGCATTATTTCTCTTGGCGTCAATCTCTGTGTTTGGAAGTGCGATATGCCATTCCGACATGTTCTCTCTGCCCCATCTTCCAAGGGGATCCCAGTTGTTGCCCCAACTTGTGCTCCAGAACAACGGAAGTTCAATGTTGGTGCTGAGTTCCTGCGACTGATTCTTAAGATCCTTTGTCAATAGGGCGATATCCCCGTCGACGTCGGATGATTTATACCATAGCTCGAAGCCGAAGTCGGTATCTACTAAACCGTCTGGCTTTTTCACTGGTTCCATTGTGTGGGTAGGGTGGAACACAAAACCTGTGGAGTCTTTTATCTGTTCGATTTTTTTATTGTACATTTTTTTATTCACCGAGCAACTTGATGATAGTGCGATGATTCCCACAAACAGGATTTTGAAAAATATCAAGTTGATTACAGAATTGTTTTGCATGTCTTGTATTGTCTTTGTTAAAACAGCCGCAATTTACAAAAAAGAAAGTTTATAACTTAACTTTCGCTTATTCTTTTTTACGCTCGTCCTACGGACTCGCGTCGGTGGGTGGGTTAGGGCTTTCGCCCTTGACAATCCTTATTTGGAATACAACTGTCATTTCTTTATGATTCCCCAAATAAATGGTAATGTTAGCCAAAATTCGGGTATCAATGAAACCAAATAATTTTTTGTATCTTTGCAAAGGTTTAATTCATATCAAGTATAATGAAAAAGTTTTTTTCTCTTTTCGCTCTGGCTACAGCTATGTTAAGCTGCAGCAACAATCCTACAGAAGCAAACGTTGAATCAGCTAACGATTCTGTTCCAGCTGCAGCGTCGACAGTATATTTCACATCTGAGATCTCTCCTGAGTCTCTTGTCCGTATCTATGAGCAACTTGGTGTCAATCCTTCTGGTAAGGTGGCTGTGAAGATCAGCACAGGTGAGGGTGGCAACAACCATTATCTAAAGCCAACTCTTATCCGTAATCTTGTGGAGAAGGTCGACGGTACTATTGTGGAGTGCTGCACTGCTTACGGTGGCACTCGCCAGGATCCAAAGAAACATTGGGAGACTATCCATCAGCACGGTTTTGACTCTATCTTCAAGGTGGATCTAATGGATGAGTTTGGCGATATGAGAATTCCAATCCAGGATTCATCTCGTTTGAAATACGACCTTGTGGGCGAACACTTGAAAAACTATGATTTCATGATCAACCTTGCTCACTTCAAGGGCCACGCAATGGGTGGATTCGGTGGAGTGATGAAGAATGCCTCTATCGGTGTGGCGTCGACAGCAGGAAAGGCTTACATCCATTCCGCTGGTTTGACTGAGAATCCCGACACTATGTGGGCTCACCTTCCTGAACAGGATCATTTCCTTGAAAGTATGGCTGCCGCAGCTCAGTCTGTCCACAACTATATGAAGGGTAATGTGGTGTATATCAACGTTATGAATAATATGAGTGTGGATTGCGACTGCGATGGTAATCCTGCAAAACCAGAATTGAAGGATATGGGTATTCTTGCCAGCCTTGACCCAGTGGCTGTAGATCAGGCTTGCCTTGATCTTGTGTTCACTCACAAAGCTACCGAGGGCGACGACGAGAAACCGTTGATTGAGAGAATCAACCGTCAGCATGGCACTTATATCACTGATTATGCAGAGAAGATCGGTTTCGGTTCAAAGAAGTACAACCTTGTAAATATCGATAATAATAAATAAATACTATATGAAAAAGTACGCAATTTTGGGACTTTTGCTTCCAATTTACGCACAAGCTCACGAAGCTGCTAACGACACTACTTATCTTGAAGATGTTGTGGTGACAGGTGCTCGTATGTCTTCTGATATTCGTCATTTGCCGATGACGGTCTCAGTGGTGGATAGAGAGATGTTGGTGAAAAATGAGCAGACAAATGTTCTTTCGTCTGCAGTGATGAACGTTCCAAGTTTATTTGTTACGACTCGTGGCATGATGGGTTACGGAGTCAGCGGTGGTGCGGCAGGAGGAGTAAGCCTTCGTGGTATCATGGGCGGAACAGGTGGTTTGTTGGTTCTTATTGACGGTCATCCTCAGTATCAGGGTATCTTCGGACACCCAATCTCTGACTCATATCAGTCGATGATCACAGAGAAAGTGGAGGTGTTGCGTGGACCGGCATCTGTACTTTATGGTTCTAACGCTATGGGTGGAGTCATCAATATTGTCACTCGTGGAATGAAGGAAGATGGAGTCAAGACTGACGTTAATGTCGGAGCTGGCTCATGGGGAACAGTCCAGGCTGAGGCTACCAACAGAATCAAGAAGGGTAAATTCAACAGCACAATCAGCGGTCAGTATAATAGAAGCGACAATCATCGTCCACATATGGGCTTTGAGCAGTACGGTGGCTATCTAAAGTTGGGTTATGATTTCTGTGATAACTGGAATATCTGGGCCGACGGTAATCTTACTCATTTCAACGCGTCTCAACCAGGAGCTGTGGATGCACCGATGTATGAGGCAGACCAGTGGATCACTCGTGGAGTGGCTACGTTGGCGTTGGAGAATCACTACAAGAATACTAACGGACGTATCTCTTTCTATGATAATTTCGGAAAGCATAAGATCAACGACGGTTATGCAGAGGGAGCAAAGCCTCAGACAAGATTCTTCCGTTCGAAGGATGCCTTGATGGGAGTGTCGATGTATCAGAGTGCTGAGACAGAAGGCGGATCACGTATCACTTTAGGTTTTGACTATCAGAACATCTATGGCGACGCATATTATACAGACCGTGAGACTGGCGAGATCTTAGAGACAAAGAATAAGCAGAGCGCGGAGGTTCGCAATCATGAGTTTGCTGGCTACGCTGATTTCCGTCAGGATATCAAGAACGTGACTTTCGATGCTGGTTTGAGAGTTGATCACCACACAGTTGCTGGACTTGAGATGATTCCTCAGTTTGGTGTCGTTTACCGTCCAGTCGCAACAGGTGAGATCAAAGCGATGGCAAGCAAGGGATTCCGTAATCCTACAATGAAGGAGATGTACCTATATCCACCTTCAAATGAGGAGCTAAAGGCAGAGAAACTATGGAACTATGAGTTGTCATGGAATCAGCGTTTGAATTGCGGTAAGTACACAGCTACTGATTCTGTCATGTATCACGACGAGAAGGTTGCCGTTGAGGTTGAGAAGTACAAGAATTCAGTCACATACGGTGTCAACCTATTCTACATGAAGGCCGACAATATGATCCAGACAGTCAACAAGAAAAACGTCAACACAGGTGAGTTGGAAAACTGGGGTGCTGAGGCTGAGATTTCATGGAGAATCAAGGAGCACTGGGGAATCAGCACAAACCACTCTTGGCTTCATCAGGAGAACAAGCTTGTGTCGGTGCCAACATACAAAGGATATTTTGGTGTAGATTGGTTCTCTTGCAACCACAAATGGATGGCATCTCTTGGTTTGCAGCAACTTGCCGGACTCTACACTGCCGTCGGCAAGGATGAGCAGAAAGAGAACGTCACATTGCTAAATGCCACTTTGAAATATAAGATCAACGATATCATCTCAGTTTGGGCTAAGGGAGAAAACCTTCTTGCTCAGGAATACGAGATTATCGCAGGCTACCCAATGCCAAAGGCAACAGCGATGGGTGGTATAAAACTAAGTTTCTAACGTAGGGGCAAACCCTTGTGGTTGTCCAATATATGGAAAGAAAATTTTAGGGCAGGGTGAATTCCTGCCCTTTTTTTGTGTTATTGTAAATCCTAAAATTGCCATTTTGAGAAAATTATGGTTGATTTTCATTAATGCATTTTATCTTTTTATATATTTGTAACGAGCAAAAAGGGGTAATTTATAATTTATTAGGGGTATGCACAATTTTAGACTCAATCATATAGCATTTGTTATCTCGATAATTTTTATGATGATCTTCGGTGTTAGTTGCGGAGGAAAGGTGACTAAATGCAGCCAATTAGATGGTACATATTGGAAATCATGTAGTTCTACAGACTCTTCATACGTCCCTCATGCAATAAGATTTGATGGTGACAAGATTTATTCTGCACAAACAGGAAACGCTATGACTTTTGTTTGCTCAGAAAAAGAGGGTAAAGTCGGTAATATAGCATCATTTAAGATTGTCGACGAGGGGAAAATGTCAATTGCTGTTATGACTCGCCAAATACCGTTTGCTCAGATCTCAGAGGACGAATATGAGTCTCTTACAGAGAAGCAAAAGAAATAAAGAAGCACGATCTTTATCAAATTATGACATATAAAGATATACTCGAACTTGCGGTTTATGAATCTGGAGTGAGAGTCAACGACGTTGAGGATCTTGATGATTTGGAGCATAAACTTGTGGAGAATCTCAAAGGTTGTACTGGATCAGTTGGGTTGAAAGAGATTGACGATTATATCCTTGAGATAGTGGAAGAAGACGCAGTTTGTCCTACATTCAAAGAGGATGTTATCAGAAAAGCACTTTCTCTTGGCTTTTATCCCATGTCGATGGAGAAGATGGTGATGACGGAAGAGGAATTTGCAGAGTATGCGGATCAGCTTGCTAATGTGAAAAAGACGAAGAGAGGAGTATATGCGTGGCGATATTATATGACTATACGTCATCATCTGAAGAAGATGATTGTTGACTTTAATGAATTTAAATTTCCCAAGAAGACGCGGAGATACGTCCGTCAACAGTTTGACGACTACACTCTAACTTTCAATAAAGATTTTGATTTATGTGTTCAGACACTCGTGGCTCAATATGATGAGACGTGGGTTGTACCGCCATTGATTGATGTGATGAGAAGAATACATGACAATCCGGATGATGAGATAAGTGTTGATAGTGTGGAGTTGTGGAATGGCGACAAGTTGGTGGCAGGAGAACTTGGTTTTATCACTCACAATGCATATGCCAGTCTGTGTGGCTTCCATATTGAGGACAACAGTGGCACGGTGCAGATGGCAGCGTTGGGCACATGGCTCAAAGAGAACGGTTTTGCCTACTGGGATCTCGGTATGGAGATGGATTACAAATACGTCTACGGAGCAATTTGTATGGGCAGACGTGCACAGAAAGAATACTACGATAAATTAGGTTCGGAACGAATCGCCTTGCCGAAAGAAGAATTTAGAATCGGAGATTTAATAAAATAAACATCGTTTTGTAGAGACGGGGCATGCCCCCGTCTATTTTTTTAATACATTTTATGTAAAAACAACACGAATATTTTGCGGTTTTGGATTTGATTGATATATTTGCAAATGAAAACGGTTCGACTTTTCAATGAAACCGACACCATTTCGTTTTTGGGTTCCGAAATCATTGAAACCGACACCATTTATTCAGTCTTCGACCGAATAAATGGAATCGGCTGCCCATCACTACGTGCCAGGTCCGCTGGACCTGCAAGTGCCCCCGGGTATCGTATCGTCAGCGTGTTAGTAGTCCGGAGGACTTTGCATGAAATGATGGG
>JAZUGF010000075.1:0-21811 GCA_045641065.1 Paludibacteraceae bacterium
AGTAGGCCACTGCTGACGATAGTTCAAACCCAAACGAATCGCGTTTGCGTTTCCAGCCATCGCAGGATTTAGGCTAAATGGCACAATATTGTGGTTGGAGAATGTGTAGTCTTGCGAAAAGGCAGACACACTCACCATCCAAATAGCCGATATTATTAGTAACAGTCTCTTCATTATTCACTTTATCTTACAAGAGTAACAAATCCACGATTTTGGCCACCCCTTTCAAGATTGCCGAATTTACATCTGTATGTGTAAACCCAACCATAAACACCCCATGGACACTCTTTTCCATTCCACTTGCCATCCCAAGTATCATCCAAAGCTCTTCCTTCGTACATAATCTCGCCAAGACGGTTATATATGATATATGAGAATTCATCAATATAACGGCCTCCATAGAATCTGAAACCGTCATTCTTCTCGTCTTCATTTGGAGTGAAAGCTTCTGGAGCCCATATATCTTTCCATACATACAATGATGTCATACCTTCATATACACAACCATTCGCGTCGACAGCACGAGCAATCACACTTACTGAATCTCCTACCAAATCAGTATTGTAACGGTAGTTCATTGTACGTCCCTCCAACTCTAAAGCTGTAGAATAAGGTCGCCATGTCCAAGTAGCCTCAACTGGAGAGATTCCGGCAAACTGTACCGTCGGATTATTTTCATCAATCCATCCTGGAGTAACAGAAAAATCAAATGCACGACGACCAGACAATGCAACACTCTTAAATGTAGTTCCCTCACAACCATTATCATCACGACCCATCAAAGTAAACTTTGTATCCTCAAGAATTGTCAATTCCATCGACTCTGAATTGTAATTTTTTGACAAATCCGCAGGCTCTGGTTCCGCACTCCATTCATAGAAGACACCTCCAACAGCAGTAAGTTTGATTCTATCACCCTCGTCGGCACAACCTTCAGCAGACGACAATATGATATCAAGTTTTGGAGTCTTATAAACCTCAAGTTCGTATGATGTTGTATTAGTACAACCATTATCATCCGTACCTGTAACATAGTATGTAGTTGTCAACATCGGATTATGGGTGATTGTTGGATTAACCTCATTCGTATTCCACTTGTAAGATTTAGCACCCGACGCTGTAATAGTCGCATCAGCTCCAGGACACACAATCTTATCTCCAGTAATAAGGACATTAGGTGGAGACAACGGATGAATGAAGATATTCATGTCAGAAGAACAGTTCAAACGTGTACCGATGAGTTTTACAAACTGATCTCTCTCAGGAATGAAATCAAGATTCTGAGTATAGACAGTATCAGTTCCGTAGATCCACTCAAATGTAGTGGCACCCTGAGCACGTAGATGAACATAATCACCCAAACACTCGCTCACATTTCCTAAATAAGAAAGAGTAGGAGGATCAACAGGAAGTACCGTATATGTCGCAGAACTTTGGCATCCGAATGAATCAACACCAATAACCTCAAATGTTGTCTCTTCTGAAATTTTTTCACGTATTCTATCTCCCTGTCTACCATGAGTCCATGCATAACTCATCGCTCCTGATGCCACAATAGTAGCCATACTATCCTTGCAGACATTCACGTCTCCTGTGAATTTGATATCTGGCAAATTACGCAATGACACCCTAACCGTCTTAGAACCGACACATCCATTGGAACCGACTCCTGTCAAAGTATAATTTGTAGCTATATTTGGAGAGACCTCCAATGTTTCTCCATCCAAACCATATCCCCAAGAATATGATTCTGCACCATGAGCACGTAGTGTTGTAGTACGTCCCGGACAAACTGTACTATCTCCGTCTACCCAAAGTTCAGGCACTGGAAGATGACCAATCACAAAGCTTGACTGTGAAGTACAACCATTACGCGTACCTGTCACAGTTACCTTTAATGTCTCTTTATCCACCTTGAATGCACGATGAGAATCTGTAACTCCATCATGCCACAAATATTCTGTAGCTCCAGAAGCGTCTACTTGTGCATAATCACCTGGACAAACCTCCAAATCTCCAGTTAATTTAATCACTGGATGTGAAATAGTATCCACGAAAAACGAATCTCTTGATCTACAGCCATTACCATCTATAGCCTCAAGTTTAAACATCATTGGTTCTCTAACAATGAAATCAGTCTCCGCTTTGAAATCGAAGTAAGTATCATTAGCATACCATTTATAACTTTCCACGTTACCCTGTGCCTTCAACTCTGCTGTTTTTCCAGCACAGACACTATCAGGAGCATCAATTATCACTTGAACTGGGACTACGACATTGACTGCATGTGTAGCAATACTAGGGCAACCTTCCGCACTATAACCGATAACCTGATACTCTACCTGTCCGTCTGGCACATCCGTTGTCTCCAACACATCACCAGCAGCAGGATATAGCCACTCTACTTTTGTTGACGAACCTACAACCTTAAGTTTCACTGTATCATATGCACAAACCTCATCTTTTGCGACAATATCAACTAAAGGCAGATTATAGACATATACAGGAACAGTTAAGGAATCAATACATCCATTAGAAGATACCTTGACTTTCCAATACTCGTTTGTTGAAATTTTCTTTCTCAAAGAAGAACCAGTAGAACCATCCTGCCACAAGAACGTATATCCTGCAGCAGATCCCATTGTAATACTAGCCGCTTCATTAGGGCAAACCTTATTCAACGAGTCTACAACCTTAACAATCGGTCCTTGCTTAAGACGCACTTGCCTACTTGCTTTTCCCTTACATCCAAATTTATCATAACCTATGACACTATATGTGGTATCAGAGAATGGTTGAATCTCCATTGAAGATCCACTATAAATAATTCCCTGTCCACTATTTGGATCAACTCCCAAATCCCATTCATAATCAACACCTCCAACTCCATATACAGTTGCAATCTCGCCTGAGCATAATTCTGTCGGAGCAATCATATCAATTACAGGTGCCGGATTTACAATTATCTTGATTGAATCTTCTGTCTTACATCCAAAATTCATTGAAATAGCAGAACATTTATATGTATGCGTTGCAGTAGGGATTACCTGAACTTTTTGTCCTGCTTTTCCATTGCTCCATGTATAATTACAAGAGACAAGGCTAGAGGCATATAGGATCAAAGAATCTCCTGCACAAACAGTATCTTTAGAAGCTCTCAATGTTATATTAGGACTCAACACTCGGTTGATATAAATAGAATCGTCGTATCCACAAGAAAGTTCATCATCAACGTGGACATAAAACCAACTACTATTCTCAATTGTCACCTTTGCAGTTATATCAGAGCTGATTATAGTCTTAGAAGAATCCATCCATGTAACAGAAGATCCATCTGTTATATTCTCAGCCAACAACTCTACCGTTTCCCCCATACAAACAGTATCTGCAGCATTTATAATAACAACAGGGAAATCAGGAATTGTAACATTGAATGAATCAGTACCTGAACAACCATTCTTTGTTACTGCAGTAAGTTTTACGTTATAGTTACCTGGTCTTGAAAATTTATGCACTGGATTCTCCACAACAGAATTATTACCATCTGCAAAATCCCAATTGTATCTAAACAATATATCATCGTTTGTAGATACTGTTGACTCGTTTGTAAATTCTACCAGGCCAGCACAACCGACTGAGTAAGACATTTTTGGAGTAACTGATACAGGTATCAACTCTGTCTCCAAAGTGATCGAACTACAGCTTTCCAACTCTCCTCGCATTGTGCATGTATACTTGGAATTAGAAGTCATCAAACGTCGGTCAATCTCAACCACACTACTATCTGGTCCTGTAAACAAAAACATTGGACTCTCATTACCGTCGACACGCCAATCATAGTGAGCAAACCCCTTCGGTGCCTTGATTGTGGCATTTCCTCCACTTGATTCACAATTATTGACCTCCAGTTTCAAATCGGTAGTTTCAGCATAAAAATATCCGTATGCTTCATGACCTCCAGCACCTTCTATACCGTCAACAAAACGCAAACAGTCGTGAGTCTGGAATGTGATAGTAACCTCATAACCGACCTTATCTGTCAAATCATATATTGTTGATGTCCATGGCAAATAAGCATACTCTGTCAATGAAGAAGACTGCATTGAATACAAACATTCAGAAGGTTGCTTCAAATATGTAGCAGACGCATTTGCTGTACTCTCAAACTTTGCACACGACTCTGTGGCAATAGTCCCATCCGGACTCTTAAAACCAACTTCAAATCCAAAATGAGGAATCTGAGCTCCAAGATGCTCTGCACCTGTACTTGTATTTTGTTGCGGAGCTGGTTTTTTGTCAGGTCCACCGCCACCAGGTCCACCACCACCAGGTCCACCACCTGCAGGTCCACCGCCACCAGGTCCACCACCTGCAGCACCACCGCCACCTGCATGTCCACCTGGTTTTGCAGAGCTAGCGATAGTCGGATCATGAAGTACACATGCAAAATTAAGAATCAATGCTTTAGATTCCTCCGTTACCACAAATGTGTAAGTGGCTCTTTCTGCGGCTGCATTATCGGTTTTATCACCCTCTGCTCCAACTCCATAACCAGGAGCACCGATTCGCATTGAGATGGCTCCATTAGAAAAAGGATTCTCCTTTAGATCATCACAAGTTACAATTGGATCGTCTTTGGAAATCGCTGGATTTAATAGATAGAAACGATCTGAGCTCTGAGTTTCAACAGTCTTCCATTCATAAGCCACACTACTATCTGCCTGGCGATAATAAATACCAGTCTCCATTTTCCAACCTGTAAAATCACCTTTGGAAAAGTCAATGTTTGGAGCTCCTACATCACTAGCAGAAGCTTTAAAAGAAAATAGTAAACATAGCAAGCAAAACAAGTGTTTAATTTTCGCCTGCCTAAACAATACTGAATAACGAATCATAACGTGTTCTACGTTGGGTCCAGAAGGACTAAAAATACCCTATTAAAACTATTAAATATGTATTTCAAAAGTCAACTACACTTTCGAATACTTTGCAATACTACTAAAATTTGTTAAAAAAAACAAAATATTGAAAAAAAATAGACAAAATTGCATAATAATGGGGTTAAAATGCAAATTTTCGGGAAAAATGCATCTTTTTTAATAAAAACTTAGACGTCTATTTGTATTATGAAGACGTGATCAAACGTCTCTACGAAAAACAAAAAAAAGACTCCAAATCGCAATGATTGGAGTCTTTTTGTCAGTTTATTGGTCTATTTCTTACTTATTTGCAACCAGGGCACCAAGGCTTAAGTTGCTTGAAGAAATCGTTACCCTTGTCGTCAACTAGGATAAATGCAGGGAAATTCTCAACAGTGATCTTCCAAACTGCCTCCATTCCGATTTCAGGGAACTCAACACACTCGATTGACTTGATTGAGCTCTGAGAAAGAACTGCAGCAACTCCACCGATTGTACCAAGATAGAAACCACCGTGCTTCTTACATGCATCAGTCACAACCTGTGAACGGTTACCCTTAGCAATCATCACCAAAGAACCACCGTTAGCCTGGAACTCATCTACGTATGGATCCATACGGTTTGCAGTAGTTGGTCCCATTGAACCACATGGGTATCCTTCTGGAGTCTTAGCAGGACCAGCGTATAGCACTGGATAATCCTTTAGATACTGAGGAAGACCCTCACCAGCGTCAAGACGAGCCTTGATCTTAGCGTGTGCGATATCACGAGCTACGATGATTGTACCCTTAAGGTTAACGCGAGTTGAAACAGGATACTTAGTCAACTCTTTACGTACAGCATCCATACCCTTGTCTAGGTCGATCTCAATAGAGTTAGCTCCCTCACCTGCCTTTGCATACTCAGCAGGGATAAGCTCTGCAGGATTTGTATCCATCTTCTCTAGCCAGATACCATCCTTATTGATCTTAGCCTTGATGTTACGGTCAGCAGAACAGCTTACACCCATACCGATAGGACAAGATGCTCCATGACGTGGAAGACGGATAACACGGATATCGTGAGCAAGATACTTACCACCGAACTGTGCTCCTAGACCGATCTTCTGAGCCTCCTTCAAAAGTTTCTCCTCAAGATCAATATCACGGAATGCACGACCTGTCTCATCACCTGTAGTAGGTAGATTGTCGTAATACTTGATTGAAGCAAGCTTAACTGTAAGCAAGTTCTTCTCTGCACTTGTACCACCGATTACGAATGCGATATGGTAAGGAGGACAAGCAGCAGTACCTAGGTGCTTCATCTCTTCAACAAGGAATGGAAGAAGTGTTCCCTCATTCTGAATTGTTGCCTTAGTCATTGGGTAGAAGTAAGTCTTGTTGGCAGAACCACCACCCTTAGCAACCATGACAAACTTATACTCAGCACCCTCTACAGCCTCAATGTCGATCTGTGCAGGAAGGTTACACTTAGTGTTAACCTCATCGTACATATTTAGAGGTGCGTTCTGAGAGTAACGAAGATTATCCTGAGTGAATGTGTTAAACACACCAAGTGATAGAGCCTCTTCATCCTCAAATCCAGTCCAGATCTGCTGACCCTTCTCTCCGTGGATAATTGCAGTACCTGTATCCTGGCAGAAAGGAAGAATTCCCTTAACTGCAGTGTCTGCATTACGAAGGAACTGAAGAGCTACATACTTATCGTTTTCTGATGCTTCAGGATCTTTCAAAATCTTAGCTACCTGTAGGTTGTGCTCACGACGAAGCATAAACTCTACATCGTGGAATGCCTGCTGAGCAAGCAATGTAAGTGCCTCTTTTGAAACCTTTACGATTTCGTGGCCCTCAAATTCAGTCACACTGACACCTTCTTTTGAAAGTAGGCGATATTCTGTATTGTCCTTGCCCAACTGGAACATAGGAGCATACTTAAATTCTGGTGCTTTAGCCATATTAGATTATTTTTATGAATAAACGTGGAGACGCGAAAAATCACGTCTCCACTAAATTAATTACCATGCAAGTGCAGATGCTCCAAGGATTGCAGCATCACCATCCTTAAGCTGAGATGTCAACACCTTAACCTTGCCACGGAATGTCAATGGCAGGTTGGCATCCATTGTTGCCTTTAGATTGTCGATGAATAGGTCTGCACTCTTAACAGGACCACCGAACATTACGATTGCCTCTGGTGAAGAGAACTTAACGAAATCAGCGAATGCCTCTCCAAGAATAGTTCCGACGCTATTCATGACCTCCTTACCGATTCTGTCGCCCTGACGAGCTGCCTGAGCTACATCAAAACCAGTGATCTTGTCAAGAGGAATATTACGAAGTGGAGAAGGATCATTTGAAGCCTGAAGAAGCTCTTGTGCCGAGCGGATGATACCAGTCGCAGAAGTGTAAGTCTCAAGACATCCCTTCTGTCCACATCCACACTGACGTCCTCCACGGCGAACGATCACGTGACCTAGCTCACCTGCATTTCCATCGTGTCCGTACACAAGCTTACCGTTGCATACGATACCTGATCCTACACCTGTTCCAAGTGTGATCATGATGAAATCCTTCATACCCTTTGCTGCACCGTACATCATCTCACCGATTGTTGCTGCGTTAGCATCGTTAGTAAGAGTTACAGGTACACCAAACTTGTTAGTAAGAAGTTTTGCGAACTCTACAGTTCCCTTCCAAGGAAGGTTTGCTGCGTTCTCGATATTACCAGTGTAGTAGTTTGCGTTAGGAGCACCAACACCGATACCCTTGATCTTCTCAATTCCACCGTTCTCAGCAATTAGCTTAGAAAGTGCAGTGTGAAGCTCGTTGATATAAGCGTCAAGATCAGCACCGAACTGCTGTGTCTTGATTGAGCTGTTTGCAAGAACTTTACCGTTAGCGTCTACAATTCCGAACGCTGTGTTTGTACCACCTACGTCAATACCTACAACGTAAGGCTTTACCATATCTGTCATAATTATATATAGTTATTTTTATTTATTTCAATTTTGTAGCAAAGTTAGCACTATTTGCGAATTGTGCAACCCTTAAATCCATACCACATCAAATAAACGTAGCAAACTATCGGCAATACAAATGCCATGTGGACTCCGATATTGTCTGCCAACAATCCCTGCAATGGTGGAACAACTGCTCCACCTAGAATCATCATCACCAATAGAGATGATCCTTGAGCTGTATGCTCTCCCAATTCCTTGATCGCCAGTGTGAAGACATTCGAGAACATGATTGAGTTGAACAATCCAACTGCCAAGATACACCACAAAGACAACATTCCGTCGAACAATATCATCGCTACCAATAAAGCGATATTGATGGTTGCGAAGAATCCCAATGTACGCGACGGAATACTTTTAGCAGAGATAAAGGCAACATAGTTTGCAATCAAATATCCGACAAATGGTAGCACTTCCTCTATCCTAAATGATGTGATTGAAAAAATCAATCCGAATCCACAAAGAGCTACGATAGCCATCAAACCGTATTTCTTCATATTATCCATATCACTCATTGAAAGCGAACCAACAAATCTTCCGATCATAGCACCTCCCCAATAGAATGATAAGAATTTTCCAGCTGTAAACTCTTCCAAGATTCCAACACACTCTTTCATATAAGTCACAAGATTACTTCCAATAGTCACCTCTCCTCCTACATAAAAGAAGATTGCAAACATTCCGAACACCAAATGTGGATACTCAAGAGCACTCTTCTTTGCATTTGAAACAACATCAGAAACTGAAGTTGTAAGAGATGTCTCATCAGAAGTAGCCACCAAACCTTCTTTCTCCTCTTCCTTCTTATGCTCTCTCATATCAGGAATGTCTGATAGGAAAATCAACACAGCTAAGAAAAGAAGTATACAAGCTAATGCCAAATATGGGATCTGTACAGCCTGTGCACCTCCTCTATATGGATCCGTATCATTGAAGAAATTGAAAATTACATACGAACCGATAATAGGAGCTATTGTTGTCCCTAAAGAGTTAAATCCCTGAGAAAGATTCAAACGGCTTGATGATGTTTCTGGTGTTCCCAACATTGACACTAACGGATTCGCTGATATCTGTAGGAATGTGAATCCTGTTCCAAGAAGAAACAATGCACACAAAAATACTGGAAAACTTGGTGTCATCGAACCTGCTTCCTTGAAGAATAGCAAACAAGCGGCAGTCGACGTGAGTAGACCAGCTATAATCGCATTTTTATATCCGACTCTGTCAATCGGATCTCCAAGGTTTCTACTAACCAAGAAATAGATCAACGAAATGACAAAATATGCAGTGAAGAATGCAAACTGAACTAGGTTCGCCTCAAAGTTAGATAACTCAAACACCGACTTGAAGTAAGGAATCAACATATCATTCAAACATGTGATGAATCCCCAAATGAAGAACAGTCCAGTAAGAACCGTCAACGGATATTTATATGATTTTTCTTCCATATTTATATGTGTATTAAAAATCTACTCTTAGTTTCAAATTCAATTGTCGTCCTGTCAAATAATTTGGTACCGGACATTTGCCGCCATCTGCTGTAGTGATCCAACTGTAACTGCTCACATTATTTATTGCAAACAGATTCAAGCAATCTAACGACAAACTCACGCTACGTAGTTTGCGGAACACCGGTTTTGCCATAATCTTGTCCCTACCCTGCACCAAACTATATGTGGCTCCAATATCAGCACGAGTGTACGATGAGGAAACGCGTTTATCTCGTTCTAGACTTCCTGGAGCTCCATAATGGAATCCACCGGCAAAGCCCAATGTCAAGTTGACTTCCAACTGATCAATATTCGGGAATTTATCCTGGAAAAACAACGAGACATTATATGAACGACTGTTTGGTGAATACATATAACCCAAATTGTCGCCATAGATATCCTCCCTCGCACGTAACCATCCAACACTGATCCACGAGTCTGAACCAGGAACAAACTCGCCAAACAGTTTCACGTCAGCTCCTACCACATAACCGATTCCTTTATTCTCTCCTTCATAAATAATCTCAACATTATCAACTGTATAAGGAATCAACCTGTCTATGTACTTGCCGTAAAGCTCATAAGTAAATTTGAACGGACGCTTCCACATTGAGAAATATTTATCCGCACCAATCACAAGCTGCCATGATCGTGGTGATTTGATCGTATCGTTAAGTCGCACCTCCACGTCGCCATTAGCAGTCTTGAATGTATCTCTCAACTCTTTGTAGAATGGAGACTGGAAATAGCGTCCAAATGCCCAACGGAATCCCCAATTTGAACATCTCTCTGGGAAATAGGCAACAGACAAACGTGGGCTAACCAACAATTCATCGTTGAATGACCAATAGTTGAAACGCATTCCTGCAGTGAAAATCACTCGTCCTTTATCAGTCTCTCCATTCAACGTGTTCTGCAAAAACGATATGAATCTTGTTGATTTTATATTAATGTCGGAATACTGATTAGAAAAAGCAGGAAAACAATCATTACGCATCGGCTGTGAATATCCAGACGAATCGCGCAACTCCCACTCCTCTATCCAATCTTTCACATTCTCCTTCTGCAACGTCAATCCCCATTTGATTGAATTCTTTTTCAACTTGACATTTCCAAGATGAGTAAGGCTGAGAATATTTGTTTTCAAAGAATTACGAGCATGCTCAATATAAGCCGCAGTACCTTTAGAATAATCAATACTCTTAATGCTATCAGGAACAATGTCACTCAAGAAATAATCACCTCTTATGTCATACGTAACATTCTCATCAGACTGATATCCATTGCCAAGCAATGACAGAGTGATATGTTTACGAGGTTTGAAATTCAAAGACAAATTGCCAAAATAACTGCGATAGTCGTCAACTTCAGCTCCCTCATAGAATACCTTGAATGTCTTTGTATCGGAAACAGAACCAAACGCCGTCTCTCTTGTATGAGGAATATAATTATACTTGTTTCTCGCTATGTTTCCAAGCAATGATATCTCCCATTTTGGAGATATCTCCCATGTAAGATAAGTTTGATAATCAATAAAATCAGTATCGTAATCAGCGTCATCATTTCCCATATTATTAAGAAGATATGCCGACGATTTATATCTGAATCCGTGCAACTGCGTGAATTTTCCGGTCTTGCTGCCGAGCGACGCGGATGCTCCCAAAAAACTTCCAGAAATACTTCCTTCAAACTTACGCTCCGGTTTTCTATAACGGATATCAAGCACTGAACTCATCTTATCTCCTACCTCAGAAGAGAATCCTCCGGAAGAAAACTCAACATTCTCTACCATATCAAGGTTTACGAAAGACAATCCCTCTTGCTGAGCACTACGAACCAACTGCGGGCGGAACACCTCAATTCCATTAACGTAGACACTGTTCTCATCGTAACTACCTCCACGTACAGAATACTGCTGAGACAATTCATTGGTAGAGACCACACCTGTCTGATTCTTTACCAAACCTTCCACTCCACCAGTGACTGTCGGCACATTACGCATATTGCTCACATCTATGAGTACAACCGAATTGGATTGTTTACGTTGACCCTCAATCTGGAACTCTTCAAGTACAATATCTTCTTCTTTAAGACGAATTCGCAAATATCCTGACTTATTTGTAATCTTGAATCTCTCCTCTGTGTAACCCAACATCGAAATAGAAAGGATTGCAGTATCAGTCTTGACTTCCAATGTGAAACGACCATCTTCATCAGTCAAAGTGCCGACAGTAGTACCCAACAAAGCAGCAGAAGCATCGCTGACTGGGAAATTTTCCTTATCAGTGACACGTCCTCCGATAGTCCACGCCATCGCCATCTGCGATACCAACGCAACTATAGCCACTATGTAATATTTCAATTTAAACATTTCTACAAATGTAGTAATTATTTTCTTGCAAACGCGCATCCGCAATAACTTTGACGATAAAGCTCAAGTTCATTACTCAATTGCAAACTGCGTTCGTAACCTTTCTTTCGTTTGAAATCAGTAGGCAGATACTCTATACCCTCCTCTTTCGCAATTCCACGCCCCACAGCACTTATCACATCTGTATTCTTCTTCGGCCCAATAGTCAACGTCGTCGCAAAGAATTCACATCCATGCAATTTCGCCATCTGAGCAGTCTTTCTCAAGCGTAAAGAAAAGCATAAAGTACATCTTTCACCTTGCTCCTCATCTTTTTCATGTCCACGTACAAACTGAAGATATTCAGAGTTATCATAATCAATATCAACGAATTCAACGTCTGTATAATCTGGATTACCATTAATCATACGTATCAATTCAGCCTTACGTTTCTCATACTCCTGCTGCGGCATGATGTTGGGATTATAGAAAAGAAGAGTCAATCTAGTAAGCGGATGTATTCTCTCAATACTTGCCGACGCACAAGGTGCACAACAGACATGAAGCATCACCGTCGGCTTTTTTCCGTCGGCAGAATACTTAGATAAAATCTTCATCATCGTGTTGTCCGCATTCTCTCGATTCATATTGCAAAAATAGAAATAATAGATATATATGTCTAATTTTTCATATCTTTGTTGTCAACACTTTTTACAACAATAACAATGAGAAAAATACTACTATCAATTCTTTTTCTTTCATCCGCATCTTTGTCGGGATTGTCATATGCCCAAACTGACTGCGACACTACTTGGTACACAGGAGAAGGCACTCAATATGGAGGTATTGCAGGAACAAATGGAGGAAATTGTGGAATATTTGTCGACGAGGGAGATTTCTACCATTGTGCCATGAATCACGAGCAATACGGCGGAAGCATGACTTGCGGTGCTTGTGTCCACGTTATCGGTCCAATTGGTGAGATTGACTTGAAGATTGTTGACAGATGTCCTGAGTGTAAACATGGGGATATTGATCTCAGCACAGACGCATTCACTAAAATAGCCAAACTTGAAGACGGCAGAGTTCCAATCAAATGGTGTTACATTCCGTGTCGTGAGAGTGGCGGAATAAGAGTGAAGTATGAGCCTGGAATGAGTCAATTTTATTTCAAAATGGCGATCTACGACCATCTTTATGCGATTGATTTGCTTGAATATCAAAAAAAAGATGGAAGTTGGGCAGTGATCGAACGAAGTGATTACAATTATTTCGTAGAGAATGCAGGTATCGACGAGGATAAAAGCAAAATCGGTCCATACACCTTCCGTATCACAGCATCGACAGGAGAATCTATCATAGTGAAAGATATAGAATACAAAGAAGGCGGAGAAGTGGAGACGGGTGTACAATTTTCGCTTACAGAATGTGACGCCAACAATTCCGTCGCAGAAAATTTATCTTCCATAAATGACGATTTTGTACCACCATTCCAGATTTTTTCAGCAGATGGGAAATACCTAGGTGAATATGAAAACATGAATGCAATACCGTCTTTCAAGCAACCGATTATCATTAGAAGTAAATATTCGGGAATCAAATACTTACAAAAATAGGCAAGGATTTTTGTTAAACGGGGAATAAAAAATGTGAATGGAATATTTCAACATAGAGTTATATATTCTCATCAAAAGCCATATCAAGAAGACGCTGTTCAACGGCGTCTTTTTTATCTACCAGAAAGATTTTTGTGATAAATGTCCATCTGCGAATTTACAATCAACATAAATGCATAAATGGAGAAAACAAAAAAGTCAAATCTTTGATTGATTTTTATCAAACGAGAAAAGTTTTAACGGAGTATATTTGCAATGTAATTAAAACTCATCTAAACCTAAACTCTAATAACATAAACACAACTTTTTGCAATTTGACAATTAAGACACAAATGAAATTACTTTAGATTATACTTTTATGCTTCAATATAGAAGCGAGTCCTAATTTCCTTTTACGAATCTTCTTATATTTGCTTTATGACGATTTGTGATAAATTGTCAGGCAAATGGAAGATTTGAAATCATGAACTTCGTTGGCTAAACAAAATCCAAAAACAAAATAGAATCACAAACAGGAGAAATCCATTTCGCAAAACATATGACACTCAAATCTTCGCGAAATGCGAAGCGAGTATCATTGTTTGCTAATATATATAAAGTATAAGGTAGGTTTATTCCTGATTTCCTAACATTGCTACGCTCTCCGCATTTGAGTTCTGAGCATCAGCGTTAGCAGCTACGATAGCCTCGTCACTCTGGACATCCTCAACATTCTCTGCGTACTTTGTGCAAATCAACAAAGCGATAAGAGCGACCAAGCAAAAAAGCAATTCAATAATCTTCTTCATATTTTTAGTTATTAGTTTAAATTACTATGTGTTTTCTTTTCACATTGCAAAGATACCACTAACATCAATTCAAACATTTAATATACTGTTAATAAACCTTAAAGGGTTTGTTAAATAAAATTAACGGATTTTTAACATTAGAAAACAGAGATAAGCAACCATATAAAAACCACGGAATACACGGACCCACGGAATATATCAACATAAATCATCATGAATTAGCCACGAATTATCCATAAAATTTCGAACATTTAGAAATCAAAAAAGCGATGTACCATAATAAATAAAAATAAAAAAGAGACGCTGCGAAATGCAACGTCTCCATTTATTCTTTTAAGAATAGGAATTACTGCTTTGTGAAAGTAGTCTTACCTGCCTTAGAGTTGATCTCAGCAGAAGCAGCCTCTGTACCACTAGCGATAACTGAATTAGCCTTGCAGATGAACAATACAGCCTCTGGAGTCTTCTTTGCGTCAGTAACACCAATAGCTTCAAGCTTACCATTTGTAGCAACTACAGCATAAGATTTGTCTTCATTTGCACTACCGATTGTAACTGTACCCAAACCAGATACTGTAATAGTAACTGTTGTACCCTCTACGTTATCGATAGTCATTGTAGTAGTTGCATTAACCTTAGAATTAGCGATTACGTAAGAATCACCCTTCTTAGCAGTGAAAGAAGTAACAGCCTCAGCTGCAGGCTTCTTGTCTTCCTCTTTCTTGTCTGTGTCGTTGTTTGTGTTGTTGTTTGTGTTCTGCTCCTGCTTAGGTGCATCATCCTCCTCCTCGTCATCACCACAAGAAGCGAATGCTAAAGATGAAGCGATCACTGACATGGCTACAGCCAAATTAAAAAATTTCTTCTTCATTTTTGTAGTTTTTATTAGATTTAACTGCGCAAACATAATAATTAAAAAGTCTAAACCGCAAGAAAAAGACTTAAAAATTCTTAACATTTACATCTTTATCACTTTTTTCACACAAAAAGCATTACCAATATTACCAATAGTTGAATACCACAGGCTATTATCTACTGCTTGAAGTAGTATTCGTTAACGTGATCAATAGGCATAAAAAAAGACGCAGAAGCGTCTTTTTTTCGTGTTGTAACAGTCTCACGACCATATCAACCTGAGTTATCATATATTACCTTACAACTAGACTTCAATTTTAATGTTTCCTTTTCCCCTTCCTGTCTTTCACATTGTCCATCCGAACAATGTGAAAGCAAAAGGAAATTAGGACTTGCTTCTTTCGAAGCTAACGTTGATAGAAAAGATAGAATTTTTTCAAGTCTACGTTATTAGAGTATTAGAGTATATAATTATTGTATGTGTTCTAAATAAAAGTTGAAAAAGTATGTGTTTATGTTATTAGAGTTTTAGAGTTTTATATTTTGTTATTAGAGTCTTTAATAAATTTTGTAGTTTGTTTTGAGATATTTGTTTTTGTTTACACTGCAAATATAGGGCAACCTGAAAAGATGGATGGGATAAAAAAAAAGCAAATGAATGCTCATTTTTTAGAAAAGCCGAATTTGACGGTTTTCATGTAGGAAAATTCAATTAAAAATACAGTAAAATTCAAGCAGAACAAGTCAAAAAAGTCCATTTGACCGTGTTTTTTAGTATGGATTTTATATCAATCCGACATTGACTGAAAAGGAGGCATATTTAGAGATAATTATTTGATTTAAGAAATACGAAGATGCTTTTTATATACATACTATCCAAACAATTTTTTCATATACTCGCATTGTAGGCAAGTAACGTTACATTTTAGACAACTGCTATATAATCTCCAAAATCAGTTGTAAATAGCGATGAGATTGCCAAACAAAAAGAGAGAGACGCAATTGCGCCCCTCTCTTTTCAAATCTGCGTCTAGTTAGTATAATTATCTTACAACTGTCTTGTAAGCTTTATTTCCTATCATAACAACGTAAGATCCACTCTGTAGATCTACCTTTGTCATATAACCTGCAGCAACAGTCTTAGCAACTGATAAGCCAAGCATTGAGTAAACCTCAATTGTCTCACCTTCTGCACCTAACACTGCTATTCCACCGTCGACTGATACAATATTTGCAGCAATTGCGTCTATCTCAGAAACAGAAGTGCTGTCATCATCAAGCTTCAACATCAATGAGATGGCATTTGCAGTGATAGAAAGGATTGCCTTTCCATTATCTGACACATACTCGCCATCATTTCCACTCCAGATATTTGGCAATGAGTTCTTATACAAAGCAGCCTCCATTGATTTCTTAACAATCGGACTAGTGAATTCATATCCATTGATTGTAACCTTATTGACACTGAAGCTATACAATGAATCTTTTTCGTATTGCAAATAACCTAGGTTAGTGAATCCATCCTTCTTTGATGAAGGTGACAAATCAACGTCAAGATTCTTAGCCGTACCTGAGACCTCCTTTGAAACCTCATCCCAACCTGCGTACTGACATTTGAAAATTGGATCTTCTTTAGCACCGTAGATAGTCAAATTAACAACATAACTTGTGATCAAATCAAGTTTTGTCTTTGGTGCTGTAGTGTCAATCTCAATCTCCTGATCAAATGCCTCATTGATAGCGTTGACAATATAACCACGAGCAACACTGTTTGTAGCTCTGTTGATTGTAGCGAATCCCTTAGCTGTGCTTAGATGACCGTTATCCCAAAGAACTGGGACAGCACCTACTCTACGTGCATTCTCACAAAGTGTCTTAGTCCAATAAGCAGTGTACTTTGAATTCTCCTCGTCAAATGCAGTCTTGTCAACTGTACCATACTCACCAACGATAACAGGATAACCCTGTGATGTGAACCATGTCTTTAGTTTATCAAACTGACCTGACATTGTGCTTTCACTGTTAGCACCCTGACCATATGTTGTACACTTTGATGAATTCTCCTTCCATGCATCATCACCCCAACGAGTGACTCCAGCATCTGTATCATCACCACAAAGATCCCAAGGAGCATAGTAGTGAACAGAGATCATAAGACGCTTACCACTGACTGATTTGTCAAGATACTTGTCTTCTGGGATCTTAAATCCTCTTGCCTCCGAAGTCAAATCAATATCTGTGTTCCAACCTGGAATAAGCAACCAACGCTTAGCATTGTTCTCGCTGATAGGGCGAACAGTCTCAACAAAAATCTGGTTGTACTCGTTGATGTTGTTGTAATAAGACGGATTAGGATAAGTACCACCGTTCGACTGCCACTCATAAGTACCGTCGAACACCTCATTCATGGACTCGAAGATCAAATGCTCATCGTAGTCTTTGAACTCTGTAGCGATCTGCTGCCAGAATGCCTTATACTTAGCCTTAATCTCACTCTGATTCTGAGCGTCACAAAGCAACCATCCTCCTGTCACACCGTGGTAACCGTCGCCATGGATATTTGTGATAACATAAAGATCCTCAGCCAACGCCATGTCGATTACCTCCTTGACTCTTGCAAGCCAATCTGCGTCGATCTTGTAATTTGGAGCAGAACCAATCTTGCTAAGATAAGAAACCGGAATACGAATTGTGTTGAATCCACTGTTCTTGATTGTCTTCATCAACGCAGGAGAAGCCTGAGGATTTCCCCAACAAGTCTCATTTGGTGATCCATTTGAGTTAGCCTCTAATGTATTTCCTAAGTTCCAGCCGGCACCCATAGCCTCAACCATTTCGTACTGGTTAAGATTGTCGAACTGATTATCTGCAAAAGCAGATACGGATGTAGCTACCATAGTTGCACCTAATCCGAATTTTAAAACATTTTGTAGTCGTCTATTCATAATCTTATGTTTTAATTCCTAATACTTTGTACAAATATATGCGAATTTCAATAAATGTTGCAATCAGAGTGAAATTATTGATACATTATTCTACTATAAAAGATAAAAAAAGACAGAAAAGTCACCCTTTCTGCCTTTCCTAAAAATGAAATGATATGAAAAATATGAGTTTACCTCTTTATTATCTTAACCAACTTGTCGCCGATCTTTAGCAAATATACACCTGCCTTATAATCTCCACCGAACGACATTCCTTCATATGCATCACCCGACTCTACCACCTGGCCAAGCATGTTAGATACGACATATTCGCCATCAACATTGATTGTCCACTCTGAGTTAGTAGGGTTTGGATAGACGATACCATCTGCATCAACATCTGCCATTCCTGAAGGATCATCACAAATGAGTGAACCGTTTTCTAATTTTGGTGTAGCAATCTTCTTTCCTAGGTTTTGATCTGAACAAGATGCGAACACTGTCCAATCAGAATTTCCATCCATCTGTCTTCCATATGATCCATTCTTGGTATGTGTTTGGTATGTGACCTCATCAATCAACTCTTCCTTACCCGCATAAGGCAAAATCAACTGGATCTTCTGTGCAGCATCAGCACTCAACTTAAAGTCAACATGCAATGGTCCACTTGCGCTCTCCTTGTCAGCCCAGATAACCACTCTACCCTTTGCTGGAATAACTGTTGACGAATAGTTGTAAGGAATCTGTGTAGACGCTGCAGTTGTGACATTCTTTATAATCATTCCTGCCAAATCAACATTCTGATCCTCACTATTGTAAATTTCAATCCAGTCCGGCTTAGAACCATATTCATCCTCAGTTATATTGTTGGAAGAACAAACCTCGTTGATATACAATTTTGGAATTCTGAATTCAGAATCAGCAATCATATTCACCTCTATGTCCATTCCAGAAGTGGAAACAGTGTCAAGATAAGATGTCGCTGTACCATTCTTCTTCTCTCCATTGATTGTCCACGACTCAATCTTATATCCTGTAGGGACTCTCAACTCCACCTTAACTCTCTCTCCGATAAATAGCTGACGGCTATAATCAGAAGTGCTAGCTATCTTGTTGACCAAGAATTTGTAATCTGGTTTATTTCCACTGAAATTCAAACGAACAGATACATCAGCCTTAGTTGACTGAACTCCGTAGTGTGCAACAAGCTGTTTTTCAATAATAGAAGGTCGCTGTTTAGCGAAATTCAACATGCTCTGGACTCCACTGTCGTAAGATTGCTGTGTTCCTCCTCCAAGATCCTTACCTGCAATAGTTGCACATGCCTCAGCCTTAACAAGGTCAGCCAACGAATCGCATACTGCTGTCAAACGAGCCTCTGTAAATCTTGTTTCAAGCAAGTATGTGTATCTGTCCAAGAAATGATATTTGAAATCCTCATTCTGCATACATCCCTTGAAAAGTGTACAATACTTTGTGTCAACAGTTGATCCAAAACCGAAGCCGCCCATGCCGCCCCAGTCAAATCCTCCTCCACCGAAGCCGCCCATGCCGCCCCAGTTTCCAGCTCCGCCAGGTCCGCCAGCACCAGGTCCAGCTGCACCTCCAGTATTTGTGCTAGTATTATCTGCAGAATTTCCATTCATACAGAAATTCAACATGTTAGCAGAGGAAGACGATGATGATGACAAACCAAAATCAGAGTCAAATAGAATCCAACGGAATTTACCTCCATCTTTCTTTCTCCAAACTTTAGTATTGTTGTTCACCCAGTCTGTATTTGCCACAAACTGCTGGATAATCTGGTAATCGATATACTCATCAATATCCATCATCTGAGACAATTTATCGTAGAAATCAGCATCTCCACTATTCTTGGATGCTAAATCTTCCATCTTATAGTAAGCCTCATCAGTACCGATTTCTGCAACATACTTACCTACATCCTTCATCACACGAAGATATTCGATTTCATCCTCGTCGTAACCATGATTAGAGTAGATGTAATCCTCATCTGTACGCTCACGTAGGCCCATCAAACCTTTGTACTCACCATTCAAGAAGTAAGCCACTGGCTGATATGCTTGATAATCAAGATTCATACCCTTTGTTAGAGACTGCATGTAACCATCTCTCCAACGTGGGTAAAGATAGTAGCCGTTACCTCCATTACGAAGTGCAAGAGCTTTGTATTTTGTATAGCTTCTATCCTTAAAGAATTTAGTATACTGGAATTTATTATTTCCTGTACGCTTGTTAGCCTTAATCTTGAAACTCTTCACACCGTGCTGACGAGAACAAACTCCGAACACACCAACCTCAACCTCCTGACTGTCCTCAACCTTTCCGTCGACAATATACTCAAAATTAGCCGGACGCAACCAATCTTGATAATAATTCGCAGATGTCATATCTGTAGAACATTTCGACGGTGCTCCATTTGACCCCTTCACACAAAGTCCCATTTTATCTCCATAGAAATGGTCCCTGTCAGAACAAATTGAAACAATCGGCAAATTAGAAGTTCCACACGATGAATAAATTGCATCAGTGAAAAGATAAGATCCAGTAACGACATCACTATAAAGTGCACCGTCCTTATATGCTCTTGCACGAACAATTGTTGTCTTATTGAGAGCAATTGGAGATTCGTAGACGGTACCTTTTTCCAAAGTAGGAATGCTACCATCCAAAGTGTAATATATCTTGGCGTCCGCAGTAGCACACTGAAGTTGAACAGTTGCATTTCCACCTGCGTATATAACACCTGGTGCAGTACCACTAAATTTAGGAGCCGCTACTCTATCTGCCAATTCGTAAGCTGAAGTGTTAGCAATTCCTGGTGATGGAATCATATATCCCTTCTTTCCGTACGAAATATGGGGATACTGTTTTGGATACGCGATAGAGATACTTTCCGATCCATTTGAAAGAATCAATCTTCCTTCATCAGAAGTAAGTTTCTGAGAAACAGTTCCGACAAACAAAGGATTCATATTGCTCGCAGTATTACTATTTGACTCAGCCACATCATCCTTTGCAAAGAAAAGTAGATTATAACCCTTCTTCAAAATATGTGACTGTTCAAGACGAATTGACCACAACACCTTACCCTCCTTCTCATTAGTCACAGTCCAACCTTTAAGGTCAATCTGCTCGCCATCGTTATGAATCTCAACGTATCCATTATAGTCATACTTATCACTGACTATTGTGGATAGGTTGCTTGGCATAATCTCAGTAATTGAGATGGCCGCATTCAATGGAATTGCGGTCAAGCCACTGGATATGGCAAGAGCTTTCACAAGTGTGTTAATAGAGTACAAGTTTTTCATATCAAAATAATTTATGCTAATAGAGTCAAGTTATCATATCCACAATTCATGCAAATCAAGACTCGTTTCAAACAACCTCCTTTACGATTTGCAATCCCTATTTACTAACCAAAAGTTTCAAGCAAATGTAGCTCTTTTTGCGTACCGACAAAGCGAAAAGCAATAAATCTACATAATTATCATTCTTTTTTCACAAAAGAATGTTGAACAGCACGTTATGTATCGTTTTTCTAAACGACAATGTTGTTAATTACCAATAAACAACCGGACATGGATATCTCTCCACTGTACGGATGATATAGATCAACGAAATCTCATGAGACCAAGATCCATTCTTTTTCTGCGACGTGAATAAATCGTAAACGTAGTATGCCTGAAGATTCTTTATTGATGTTCCCACCATAAATGAGACATAAGACACTTCCGACAAATCCGACTTCATCGATATTCCTGCCATAAACGGTGCGAAGAATCCTCCTACGCCAAAATCCAACTGTTTCCAGACATCCTGCTTCTGG